>CAMWUJ010000096.1 GCA_947177405.1 uncultured Porphyromonadaceae bacterium
TGTCCTTCACCATCTGGAGGATGTGAGGGTCTGCGGTGCAGATAATCCTGACGTTTGGATGCTCTGTTTCAAGGATGTGGAGCAATACCGATTGCTTGTCGAAAGTCAGTAACTCCAAGTTCTTTAGGATTATAGTTCCGCCATCGGCATTGGTGAAGTAACCCTTAATGCGGTTGTAGGTCTCGCTACGGTCGGATTTTGGGTCATGCTTACCGATGTGTGGCGCACCTCCGGCTTCAATCACGATGATAGGCTTCTGAGTCCGTGAGCTGTGTTCGTAGATTTCTCGTGCAACTTGCTCCCTACCCATGCCGATTTCTCCGAATATAATCACGTTGGCGTTGGTCGCTCCAATCTTTTCGATAGACTGCTCAATGCCGCGGAAGTCGGCACTCTTACGGCGTATGAGCGTGTAGAAAGAACATGACGTTCTCGGTACTGGCATACTTATCGACCATCTCAACGAGCTGCTTGTCAATAGCCGGACGCTGGATTATGTTCACCGCGCCCCAGTCGCACATCACGTCTATCAGTTCCATCGGAACTAGATTGTCCACTACGGCTAAGACGGGGAATTTATATCCCTCCTCTTTAAGCCAGTTGATTAACTCTCGTGCAGTGCCGCCCCGGAACTTCATCGCCGAGACAATCACCGCGCCCGGTGACAGTTTCGCCACCTCCTGCTTTGCTGCCTCCATGTCCTCGGCGATGACAGGCTCATACCCGGCTCGTGTGAGCAAACCGGACATCAGCCGACAATCGGAGTCGGAGGCATCTACGATTAGAATCTTGTTCATGCTCGTATCTGATTTATTGTTAAACTTATGTGTTGAATAAAAATCCCTCGGACTGCGCCGAGGGAAAAAGTATGTTCTATCGTTAAGTTCTATATATCTACATTGAGCGCATATTACAAATTTAACTCGCATAATTCTACCAAATTGCTTAATTCGGTGTGTTTTTATACCCTGACATTGCAATTATAAACTTGGATTTATATTTTCATCTTTGGCAAGAGATTTTAATGCTTTTCTCTGATTCTCTGAAGCTGACGGCGAGAGATATTGAGATACGAGGCAATATCTTTGTATGATGCAATCTCTGTTATCCAAGGATAGCGGTCAAGCAGTCGGAGATACCTTTGTGCCGTGGTAAGGTTACTAAATTCCAAGAACTGATGATACAGTTGCTCAAACAGCGCCATCATCAAGTTCATGTTAATTTCATGATCTCTGTTCAGCTTTTCTCGCATAATCTTTGCAGAGATTACGATTACCTCAGAGTCTTCAAGAGTTATAGACAAGCTTTAGAAGATTTTATCTATAGTCTCAATCGCCGATAATACTAAATATTACCGATAGTCGGTCTCTAAATAATCATATGTTTTCTTAATTTCAGTAGACTTCATGTTTTTTGGAATATCAATACCTGTTCGTACGGAAACAAAGCCTCCGAAATTCTCATCAATCAGTCGTTTGGTCTGGAGGAGTTCCTTACGATCCATCTTCTCATATAAAAATTTCTGATAAACAGGTTCAATCTCTTTTTCATAATTCTCTATACCAACTGCTGTAAACTCATACTGTCCGGAGTCTTCCTGAGCTTTTAATATAAGACCTGGGAGTCCGTTTAGCTTCCATGGGCCTTCGGGAATCGGCAATTCCGGCGTAAACGAGACAGTCCAGTGACGGCCATGGTAGTCGCATTCAGCCATCAGACATTCATAGCCAAGAATCGTTTCAGTCGAATCCTTCATTTCCCAGATAATTCCTCCTAATGGCTCGTTATAGTAATACCGCTCTTCTCCAGCTACCGTATCATATGAAGTCATTACATTCTCTTCTCTGTCTTTCTCAACATACATCTTTTCCCATCTTGCTGGATATGGATCATTTGCACTCCATACTCTGCTGTTGATATATGCATCAAACTCCGCCTTCTTTTCAGGCGAGTTACATACTGAATCGATTCTGTTCGTATCTGGATTATAGAATTTTGACCGGGTTGGTGAGGATGTCAGAATCATCGGCCTATGTGTCTCATTACCTCTGACGGTATAGAAATGATAGTCATATTCTACCTTGACTGCCTTTTGCGCATAAAGGCATACACATGAAATGAGAAAACATGTTATAACGAATATCTTTTTCATATTAACAAATTTAGACTATTATTTTTTAAGAATATTACTGATTCATTGATTGATATTAATAGTCTTGTCATTTTCTTAAAGAGATTGATATTAAGAGTTCTCGTCCTCGAAGCCACCGTTGGCTTTCGAAAGATGAGAGTTGATTGTATGTAGTGTAGTTGTAGGTTCGCTGGTTGAAGATGTTGCTCAACGAGGCGGACAGTTCCAGTCGCTTGTTGATTTTGTATATCAGCTTTGTATCAAGCAGAAACACATTCTTGAAGTTATCATAGGTAAGCTCGTTGCGGTAATGTTCGCCGCTGATATGCCATTCCCATTTCTTGTGAGGCATGATGTTGAGCAGCAATTTATTCTCCATATTGCCGAGCCAGGAGGCACTTGTGCCGTTCATTGAAAGACGACTCGAAGCCCACTCAAATCGGTAGTCGAAACTTAGCCATCTTAGAGGAGTGCCGTTGATCTTTACACCTGCTGACCACGTTGTCCCTATAGAATTGACTGAACTCTGTTCAGAAATCAGGTGTGTCTCACGGCTGCTGAAAGAACCGTTGACATTTGCACTGCCACGCATGAAGTCAAGGGTTTTGCCGATGTTTCCGCTTGCCATCAGCATCCGTCCGTCGCTCTTTGCCGTGGCATAGGAATAGACTATATAATCGCCGTAAAGTTGCTGAGCCAGAGTATAGGGATTGTGGCTCCACGACTGCAACACCATAGCGTTTGCGAATATTCCGCGACGGGCGTGTTTGTAAGATAGTCTGCCTGATACCTGTTGTGAGGATGAATTATAGAAATCATCGACACCGCGACGGAACGAGCGGTAGTTTGTCATCACATATCCTGGCTGAATCATGTTGAGATCCATCGGCGAACGTCCGGTGCCACCGCTCACACTCATCGAAAAGCGGTTGTTTGGTTTCCAGTTCAAGCTCAGCGACGGTGAGAAATATACCTCGCTGCGGTTGGCGAGAGCCTTGTCAAATGTATAGTGAGCGAAACTGACGGGAGCATTGAGCGAGAAATTCACCCGCTTTACCCAATACTCGAATTTCGGAGTGGCATATACAGTGAAATAGTTTGTGTTCAGCACATTCGTTGTTGTGCCGGGAATTTCCTCGGACATATCGGGCAATTCAGTGTTGAGGGTATGAAAATATCCCTTGACACCTCCTTCAAGACTGATTGTAATACCCTTGACGGAAAAGGCGTAAGACGCACTCTCGTTGGTATAGAAAGCATGGTCTTTGACATGCTGACGCATAAATGCCTCATTCATCGAAACGGAAAGCATCTGCGGCAGTGACTCCAATTCGTTTTTGCTTATGAATGTAACGAGATGTTTACCATTGAAACGCTTGATAATTTTGAAATCATTTCCGACATAGTAGTCGGGGATCGATGCCGTCTGGTTATTGGGCAGTGAGCCGGTGACGCCGAGGCGCACATCATCCCAGTCAATGTCGGTTTTCAGGGTGTTGTTGATGAATGCTGTCTTTTGGTTCAGCTCATAGATAAGCTTACCCGACAGGGAGTGGGAACGGTCTACGCCGTTGCGGTTTTCAGTGACGACACGATTGCCATCGTTTAGAAAGTAGGTCGTTACATTTGCAGCCTCAGCGGTGACGCGGTTGAAGGAGTAGTCAATCTGCGCCTTGAACTCACCACGACCGAGTTTCCATAAGGCGTTGGTCGAAACAAGCGCCGAGCGGTTGAACAGTGTGCGTTTCCGACTGAGATTCGGCACTCCGGGGAGCGACACACCAACATAACGGCTCAGGTCGGTGCCACGGCGTGAGGCGAAGAAGTCTGTCGCCTGGGCCGACAGATCCTCGCCGATGTTGTTGGTCTTCAACGTCGTGATATTCTGTAACCCGGGCATGACTGCCATGGCAAACAGTTCTCCGTCCCATACGGCACCTTCCGGTTGCCATGAGTATCCGCCTCCTGCATCACCGTGAAACGTCCATGTGGCCTTTGCCTTGTTCTTAAGCTTGAGGTTGATTGCTGCCTTGTCGGAGAAAGATATGCCGGAAAGCACCTGCATCGGCTGATGGTTTTCCATCACTTCGACGGCACCCACATCCTCATGGTTTATGCCGTTAGTGGCGATACCGTATTTGCCGCCGAGGAGGTCAGAACCCTCGATATAGAACTTGTTGATGTCCTCGCCCTGATACTGTATCTTTCCGGAACTTTCCACGTTGATACCAGGCATACGTTTGAGCACGTCACCGATAGAGCGGTCCTGAGCCTGAGCAAAACTGCCGACACTGTAGGTTATGGTGTCGCCCTGTTCCCTTATGCGGTCAGCCTTAACTGTTACTTCTTTTAGAAGTGTTGTTCCTTGTTCAAGATATACTGTAAGTGGAAAAGAAACGCTATCAAGAGGAATTGACTGTTTGGCGAACCCCATCATCGAAACCTCCAGACAACAACCCTTAACCGAAGGTACACTCATCTCGAAAATACCGTTTGTATTTGAAGATGTGAATTTCTTTATCTTACCGTCTCTACCCATAACAATGACAGAAGCCGCGATCAGAGATTCATTACTCACTTTATCAACGACTATACCAGACACATTGATTTGTGCCACTGAATTTGAAGTAGAAAATATAAACAAAAGAAATATGATGATGAGTGTCGTGTATGAAGTATTCATCTATACCACTTTACATATTTTTCTTAATTCTTGAGATTAAAGCAGTCTGAAATCTATGAAGCTGACAGCGACAGATATTGAGATACGAGGCTATATCTCCGGAGGATACAATCTCTGTTATAATAGCATATCTGAATGAGAATTATAACAGTTTTATTCATTATCCCTAACAAAGATTTTCTTACCATCTTGGATTATGATTGTTCCGTGTTGTGGGTTTTTGACTTTACGACCTGATAGGTCATAAATCATCCCTGTAGTAGCCTTATTGTCAGCTTGAATATCTTCAAAACTTGCAGAATTATTATCGGGATTATACGCCAATACTCCCTGTCGGGTATATAAGTAAATTTTGCCGTTAAACATCACTGACTCATTTATCCAGAATTCCTTATTTTCAAATTTATCACTTCTTGCGATACATTTCCAGCTATTTCCATTGTCTGCTGATTTGAAAATGCAGATTTCTTCATTTACACTTATGCAGCCAACCGCATAAACATTATTATTGTTTCTTTCGTCAAACATAATATTGTAGGCATAACCTATACTTGTTGTACGGTCCAAACTATCTTGACGATAAATACAATGCCATGTCTTGCCACAGTCATTGGATTCAAAAATACATCCCTCGCCGGAATAAAGGATATGGTTGGAATCTTTAGGGTCAAAGGCAAGATGATGACATGAGTTATCACCCTTTTTGTCAGGATTTATTATGTCCCAGTTCTCACCATTATCTGCGCTTCTGAGAATCTGTGAATTAAGATTATCACCCTCGGAGGTATAAAACAATACATTGTTTTGGGTGGGATGCCATCCCAAAAATTGATGCTTATTATAAGCGTAAAGGTAGTCAAACTTAAAATCCCATGAAGTACCGAAGTCTTCCGAAATCCAGATGCCGGGATAGGCGGCAACCATCAGAACACATGGATCTTCAGGATGTTGAGCCATCCTCATGATATATGAAAGGAATTGATCATAAAACATGTAACCCATTTCCTTGTCCATTATATTTTCCCACTCCTCTTGATTGCGTTTAAGTCTTACCAACTCAGCAACAGCTACCGCTTCATGGCCTTTCTGATCATCTGGCACTATTATTGCCACGATTTCATCTACACACACTTTGAAATCAAGCACATTAATATCTTCCAACCCCCAACAGATCCACGAGTTATCAGCTTCGGAATATTTGTAAATACCCTTTTCAGTCGCTGCGTAAAGTTCATTATCAATAATTTCAAGACGACACACTCCATCACCAGACCCTGTAATTCCGGCAGGAAAATTTGTACTCTCAAAAATACCGAGAACAGTCCCCTGTGAAAACAAGCAGCCACAGATTAATGTCACTACAAACAATATTTGCTTCATAGCACAATCTTTTTTGAGCTTTCGCCACGTTTTTCTATTACGATACCGGAAGCAGGTCGAGAATTGAGCCTTTTTCCAGTAAGGTCATAATATATAGTCGGTTGAATATTATCGAACACAGCAGGCTCCATTCCTGAAGTCCCATCTATATCCCAGTAAACAATATCCTTATAATCGTAAATCCATATCTTGCCATCGAAAAGCGCGGCATCGTAGATGAAGTTAAATTCCTCGTCAAAATCGTATGTCATGCATTGCTGCCACGTCTTTCCTTTGTCGGTGGATCTAACAACATTGCGAGCCGTGCCTCCGTTAGCGTGTCCAACTGCATACACGGTTGAATTAGTGGTGTCTTTCGGATCATATATAATGTTATAAGCATAGCCAAGAATAGGGTCATCGTTATTGTGGTCTTCAAACACGGTCATCCATGATTCACCACAATCAAAAGATTCATAAATCTTGTATTCTCCGCTGATCAACAAATGATTTGCATCATCAGGATCAAAGGCTATATAGTGGCAACTGCTCTCACTGTAAGGATCCGGTTCAAACGATTCCCATGTCATACCGCCGTCTGTGCTTCGATAAACTATTCCGACAAAAAACGCTGATTCAGAGGTCAGATACATAATTTCGGGATGCTGCGGATGCCAGCCTAAGAACGAGTGTTGATTATATGTGGCACGGTAATCTGAAATTTTCTCCCATGTTTCTCCGAAGTCTTTTGATTGGAAAATACCGCCTTGTCCCATTACCATAACTCGTTCCCTATATCCGGGATGCTGTGCTATTGCAGAAAGACCGGTTAAAATCTCACCGTGATAGATATATTCCATTTTTGGAGGAGTAATGTCAACAAAAGATGAACCTGTAACCTTTCCTTTTACCAATCGTGCTATGTCACGCATATCCGTACCGGGAATCTGTGAATATTCCTCAGGTATAATGACAGCGATTATGTCTTCGTCATATATTCGGAAGTCAATGACATTCATCCCTTGCATGGCGAACGGCTCCCATGACGCAGTATTTCCCTTGCTATGACGTTTTATACCATCGGGACCAGGAGCATACAACATATCGTCAATGATTTGAAGTCTCGGACAACCTGTGCATGCGTTCTCATCGAACCCCGATGATATTATTTGAGGATCTTTTTTGGTGAGAGCCATAACGTCATTTGCGCTCACAAGCAAAATAATCCACAATAAGAAGTTGCAGTTGCATCGGATACTCATACCCACGCTATTTGATTATTATTTTTTGAGTCACTAATGTAAGTCCTTTGTCGGAGTAGGAAACAATGTAGATACCACTGGAAAGAGTCGGTAATTGGAAGATACCTTCAGTAACAGGCTCTGAGAATATAGCACGTCCAGATAGGTCGCACATGGTTATCAATCCTTCAGGACAATCTCCAATAATATGGATCTTACCATCCATATATGAAAGTGCTATAGTTTTACTGTCTGATATTACGTTATCAATTCCTGCCTCTTTTGGATTGACAACAGCACGAATATTGAGGCCGTATGCCTTCATTGAGTGTGCACCGGTTAAACCACTTAAATCAACCAGCACAGATTTAGCAAAATTACTGGTTTCAATAGGTGTACCAGTATAACCATATTCCGGATCCTCGACTCCGGTCCAATAGGCTCCATCTGTGTTTTGAAAAGGATCTTGGTCTCCATACCACGAACCATACCCACATACTGGTAAGAATATGCTATGTTCGTTCGGGCCATATATTCTTACCCCTCTGACTCCATTTTCTTCTGACACACCATTGTGCCAGCACAACATTCTCAGTTCATAGCGTTCCTGTTCATTGGGAAGTCGCCATCCGCTGCCCCATTGATGACGGGCAGCATCGTATTCGGTTCCACTGATGTCGCCGCCGATATTTTCAATCACAACATAAGGCCCATTAACAGGATCGTCAACATAATCCTCAAAGAATTTGTAGCTTTCCCAAGAGAAATCCTCACGAGGCTCAACCTCTCCCCATGCAAAATACTGACCTTTCTCATAAGGTGAAGAAGCACCAACATTATAGGTCGCCCATAATGTGCCACTGGGGAGACCGAGGTCAACATACTCATGACCTCCGATGATTCCGTCTGGCTCACTCGGTGCGGGCGGTTGAGGTGTGTCGGCAAATACATTAATTGGCAATCCAAACGTAAGAGCCACCATAGATATGATGATATTTCTGTTCATGATTATTACGGGTATCTCGTTGGCCCGAGAGATCTTAATGTTAATTGAAAACGTGAGCCAACTATATTTATCCAATCTACTATAAAGGATAAACATAACGTTTCCTGATACTCATGAAATATCCTCGACATTTCAATTACAAAATTAATCCGCTCTTCTCATATAGGCTGCACACAAAAGTGTGCAAATGAGGATAAAGTATTCATAATCTGTACAACCAGGTCATATTTGCACACAAAAGTGTGCATGAAATAGAGTTAAAAAAGGGTAATTTTGCCACATATAAAATAATTTATGGAAATATTAGGAGGACTTTCAACTGATTTGAAAGAGAAAATTGCCGCTACTAAGGTCGTAGTAATAGGTAAAGAAGCAACTGGGTTGATTGCCCGGGCAATAAGAGGTATGGGATTTATTGACGTTACCGAAACATCAGAATATCTCAATCTCCCCATATGTGATGTTGTAATCTGCACCTGCACTGAAAAAGAAAATTGCAGGACTGTAATCACATATTATTATAATGCAGGAGTGCCGGTAATATGTGCCTTTAATTTCGGTATCGGGGCATGTGTCACTATTGTCAGGCCGGGGAACAGCATGCCACATTTCTTAGATGATAAAGCAGAAAAAGATACTATCAAAAGTATGCTTGAATATACTGACGAATATAGCAAGCTATGCCATATACCCAATAATCGTTGGGTCAATGATGCTATGAAATATATTTGTACTCCAGAAGTCAGGACTTCAATCGGTGAATATACAATGACGGCTGTGGCGGCACATCTACTTATTGCGACAGTAGCAGGGAACAAAGTCAAGACATATCCTAAATTCTATCTCTCGACCATTGCAAACGATGTCGATTAAAGGAGTTTGTAATTTGTAGCGTAAGAAATTGCCTCTGAAATATTATTGACCTCTAACTTCTCGAACAACCTGCGACGCGCAGACTTAACTGAATCAACAGCCCTATGGATTCGTTTGGCGATGTCGGTTATCGTCAATCCCTGCATGGAAAGTGTCAATATCTCCTTCTCTGTCTCATTTAACATTGGCGTAGTGCGCTTCTCCCAGCGGTGGAAGTCCAAATCATATTCCCAGTATTCCGATTTATCCCGGCAGTGCATCGTTATATGACCCGGATTGGAATGAGTTGATAAGGATACCACCGACAGTCCAAGCCATACAGAACCGTCAGGCTGACAGGCAAGGGCTGTCAGCTTATGGTTGATGAGTATTTTCTCACGTCCATTTACCAAGTGGAAATCGTAAGAGATTGTGTATTTGCTCTTTTCCTCCAATGGAACATCATTTATAAACGTAAATCCTGCCTTGTTTATCTCAAGCAGCATGTCCACTTCATCAGTCGGGACATGATCTATATAGAACTGATAACCCTCGCTTTTAACAGCGTCAGCCGACATTCCACAAAGAAAAAGAGGATTGGGCGAGACATACAGGAAGTTCTTGCGGAAATAGTCGATGATATAGACGCTCTGATAAGTGGTATTTGCAAAGGCTTCGGCTGTACGCACGAAATTATCAGCGAGCCCATAATCGGGTTCGCCATGCACAGCGTTTCCGGAGTAGAAAAAGTCATTTACTCTTTTATCACTCATAGTGCGTAAAATGGGGTACGTTTTACAAAATTACGCACGAATGAGGGAAAATAGTATCGCCTTCTCTGAGAAATTATCTCTGAGAAGGCGAATTATAAACTTGGATTTATATTTTACGAGGAATTACTGCTTCAATAAAGCCTTTTTGATGCGGCAAAGCGTAATCGGATCTATCTGGAGATACTCTGCTATCTCTTTCTGAGGAACGTCCTGCTCAATCTGCGGATGCTTGTGGATGAGGTCAAGGTAACGTTCTCTTGCAGTCTTTGAAGAAAGACTACAGTAACGATTGAGCAAAGAACTATAAGCTCTTTCCATGCTAATTCGCCCTTGCTGACATACATTATGATCCTCTTTATATAATTCAGGAAGAACAGTGGCATCCATAACCCAGACTTCTGTTTTTTGCCCGGCAACTATATCCAATAGCGCAGGTAAGTTATAAAGGCAATTCGGATAATCTCCCCAAAGTGCGTCTCTAAATGTAAATCCCCCGATTCTATTCAAGTCGGTATATGTATAGATGAGATAACCGGATTTTACATAGCCAAAAGCATTCGTTGGCTCACCATTGCGGCAAAGATACTCACCTTTTTTCAACGACACGAGTTTGCCACGGCTTTCTATCAAGTCGTGCCAGAATTGAAGGTCAAGCCCTTCAAGATGTGTGTTGAAGTGTCGTTTCATGGTGCAAAGTTACTAAAAAATTCTGACATACGAAAGAGGTATAACTCTGACTATTAGCTATGTATTTGATTATTACCCGAATTTAATCGTTGATACAGAAAAACAATAGACAGACCAAGCGTTGAAGCCTGATCTGTCTATTGGAGATTGTCAAATACCGGGATGTCGAGCAGGGAAACGCGGCGTACTTGCCGACATTGGATAACGTGGTTGAGGTTCAGCAACCATCGATGGCTTATGTCCCTGCGGAGGGTCGGTTGTATGGACATTTACGGTCTTGACAGTCGTTTCAGCCTTGACCTCCGTCTGAGACTTTTGGGATTGCTCCTGCTTATTCTCTGTGCCGTCATTCTCATCGTGTTTGGGTGCTAACTCAGCCGTTATTTTGCGGTCGAGGGCGGCAAGTTCGGATTTGAGTCGCTTCAACTCATCCTCCTTGCCCCACGTTTTGGAGATGATGACTTCGAGCTGGGGAACATCGGCTTTGAGTTTCGCTGTCCGCTCCTCATACTGGGAGATGATGCCGGGTATCTTCTCCAGAGCGTTGACGAAGTTCATACAGGCGGCATAGGTGTCGCTCATTGCGATAAAGCCATTGTTGTACTTGTATTTGTAGTTACCTTCAACAACAAAACGGTTCTGAATACTCTCCTTGCCGTCAACCAATGTCCTTTCGGATATGATTGAAATCGGGAAACCATAGACCTCACCGATACGCTGGTAATGACCGTGCGTGTCGGTTTTTGTCGCCAGCCCCTGCAGGTGGATACCCATATTCTTCTCATCGGAGAGATTACAGGTGTCAATCTTCAGGTCGTTCAGCGGATTTCCGTCCTTATCTCTCTTTACAACGGACTGATAACGTTCCCAGTCAGCCTTCATCCTCGTAAGGGCAGCCTCATTGTTGGCGATGTCGTGCGTAATGGTCTGGTAACGGAACTTGCTGTCGGCGATACCCTTGCTATGTGCCTTGCGCTCACTCTCCAATGAGGCAATAC
>CAMWUJ010000097.1 GCA_947177405.1 uncultured Porphyromonadaceae bacterium
TGAGAATAAAGAGAATCTCCTGACTCTGCTGTTCTCCTGTCAATTAAGTGGTGAGAATAAAGAGAATCTCCGTTCAATAAGTATATATTCCCGTCTTAATCAAGGATGATCCATGGCACGCAAAATTACGGTATCACATCGCGCCTTTCAGGATATTTTTATTTACGAGAATGGATCCTATCTGAGTTTGTTGGGCATTTATGACCTCATTTACTTTAGTAGTGATATAATCTGCTTGATCAGGGTGTTGCTTGGCAAGCGTTTCCCCAAATTTCAGACTTCTGTCGATGGCTTCCTGCATCTTACTCAGAAGCCGGACGTATTCACCATTTGAAAGGGAATCCACATCACACAATGGTTTTATGTTCTTGCGATAGTCTGCAGCAATATGATCTGTGATTTTACGACTTAGATCAGATCTGATGTCCTCTTGCGGAGGCGCAGGCATGGCAGCTTTGAGTTCGGGATTCGGTAGGGTGTTTTCAATTTTCATTTCCGGCTTAGGGGTAACGACTCTTGCAGTGTCAATGAAGGTTTCAGCCGGTTTAACAGTGTCGATCGTCTGCTCAGTCGATTGATCTTCGGGTATTGCAGCATCGGTATTCTTATCTTGCATTTTCCATTCATATAGTATTACCGCGCCCGCCACGAATGCAACAATCATGGGAAGGGCAGCAATGCTCCATTTCACTTTTCTCCCGGAGGGAATTGCAGCGATTGCTTTCTTTTCCGACTTGAACCGCTCAGCTGGATTTCGGGCGGTGGCTTTGGCAATGAAATTCCTCCAGCGGGAGGCGACTCCGGCATGAGAGGCGAGATCCTCTATGATACGTCCGATGAGATAGATATCGGTATAGGCATTGGTCTCACCGTTATTCTGTTCAGGAGCCTTATATTCGAGGGTGAATCCCTGTGTGTTGTCGTAGGTTGAAATATATGCACATCCGAAGTCGATAATCTTGACATTATATCCGACGCGGGTAATCATTACATTCTCAGGCTTGAGATCGAGATGAAGCACACCTTTGGCATGGATATAGTCTATGGCCTCAAGAAGTTGACGTGCCACCTTCTCGATGAACCCCTTTTCTACAAGAAGAGGAGAGTCCTCCTCAATGAGTTGGTGAATACTTTTCCCATCCACATATTCCTCATATATGGCGTTCTCAGAAAAGTGAAGATAGTGCACTATATTCGGATGGTCAAGGTTATAACCGATCTCAAATTCCTTCTTTAGTGCAGCGATGGATTGCAGGTTATATTGGGCATCCTCCGATAGTGTCTTGACAAAATGGAGGCGTCCGTGGATCCTTGCCTTGAAGAAAGAGAATCTACCGGATCCTCCTCCATCTATGTGCTGCCATTCATTTGTGGGTGCCGATTCAGAGTCGTATGCAAACTCACTTTCCATAGCTATCTACCAATAATTCTGATACCATAAATACCTTTGGTCTTGGCGGTGGTATAGTTCCCCAGACTTTTACCATCACGTATAACTTCCTTAGCCATCAGGGGATAACCTTCGGCCAACTGAATGAGGTGAAGAAGATCGCCTTGGGTTAACTTACTGTTCTCAACCTCGATTACCTCACAAATACCATCTCCACGATGACGAAGGCGGATTCTCCTGTCGGGTTCCCATTTGAAACTTACTTCATCCCCAATCCCTAATTCGTTTACCTCGATGAAAGGATTCTCGACATTAAAGTCGGATATACTGTCGTTGATTTTAGCTAAGAAGAGATCCCAGGAAGAGAAACCAAGATATTTGGCTATAATATCAAGTGTTGAACTTCTCGGAATGAATCTATAAGGGATGATACCCATCAGACGCTTGATGGTATTGGCCGAAAGTTTTTCTCCGGTTTTGGCTTCGATATCGTTTGCCAGCACGGCGGATCCGGCGGGAGTTGTGACATCGCAGCCGCACCTTTCGCTCAGATATTTGATTATTACAGAATTGAGAGTCATTGTGACAGATTACTTGTTGAAATAGAGTAAATCACGAAAAATAGAGGTTGTCCCGGACGACTATTCCTCATATCTCATAGTCTCTGCCGGACTGATGCCGGAGGCAAACCATGAAGGGAGAATCAAGGCGAGATAGATTATAGCCAACACCGCGAGGTTAAGGATTCCGAAAAGCGTCCAGTTGAATTCCACCGGCACGAAATCGATATAATAGGCGTCGGCGTCGAGCGGAAGGAGGTGCCAGCGGTCCTGACAATAGAGCAGACCCAACATAAGACCGTTTCCTATTATCATCCCCAATAAGGCGATGCGGATTGCCATATATACAAAGACAGTGCGTACCTTCGATCTCCTTGCCCCCAGCGAACGGATAAGGCCTATGAAACGCTTCTTGTCGAGAATGATTATCAACATTCCCGATATAAGTGTGACGCATGCCACAAAGGTCATGAGGATAAGAATCACCACTACGTTTGTGTCGAGAAGCGAGAGCCAACGGAAATAACCGGCTCCTTGCGAGAGAGCGTTGTCTATACGATAATACCTATATACAGTGCCGTCGGCCAAAGCTTGCATGAGAAGATTCTGAAGCTTGACACTATTCTCTTCGATTGTCTCGAAGTTATCGGTGGTGACCGAAATTGTGGTGCCCTTCTTGGAGTCGATCCCTCCCAATTCCTGAATCAGACCCAAATTGCCGTAGATATAAATATCATCGTAGGAATCGAAATGTGAATTGAATATTCCTGTCACCTCCAGACGCCTCACCCTCACATCATCCGAAATGAAGTAAGTGTCAATTTTGTCACCGGCTTTCAATCCGAGCTGGCGGGCAGCCAGACGCGAGATAACGATCTGAAGTCTTGTGGAATCAGCCGGAAGTGAGGAATCGGGAAGATGCCCCTCTTCGATATTATCCGCCAGGAAATCATCAAGTCCTTTGCTGCCGAGCGATCGCATATAAACCCCTTTGAAATCTTTTCCCGTCTTGAGAATGGCAGGTATTGAGGCATCGAGGGAATAATCGGTGATATAGTCCTGCTTGTCAAGGAGATTAGTAAGCGATGGAGTGAGCGATACCAAATTATCCTCACCCTCCTGAGTGGGCACGGCATATATAGTGAGATGAGAATTGAATCCCACCACCTTCTCCCTTATTTCACGTTTGAATCCAAGCACAATGGCGATAGCCGCTATCATCACGCCAATGGAGAGAGCCACAGCCGTCACCGCAACCTTGATGGCCGGAGCGCTTTTACGTCCGCTCGAAGAGAGCGAGAGACGACGGGCAAGAAATAATGGATAATTCATATACTTTCTTTTTCAGACAATAGACGCAAAATTAATTATAATTATCGACTTTTCGAATTGTGGGAATGGGAAATTTGCTTTTGAACATGGTTTTTATTAATTTTATTTCAAATTTAAATGTATCTATGAATAACGATGAAATAGAATTGACTCTCTCCGCCAATGTCAATCTGCTTTCCGTGCAGAGCGAGGAGGAGAGAAAAATGTCACCCCGTTGTGGAACAGGAGCTTTTCCCTCCGTGCCTGCGCTTAAGGAGATGATTGCCCTGGTAAAAGGAGTATTGTTTCCGAATTTTCTTGAACGTCGTCGCACTTCAGCCCAGATGCGGGTGTATTATATAGGTGAAGGTGTGGAACGCATTTTCTCTATTCTTTCAAAGGAGATACTCCATGCCCTTTGTTTTGATCATGAGCTTTCCGAAGGGGAGACAAAGGCTGAAGCCCGCAGGCTGGCTCTCGGTTTCATCGACAAGCTTCCCGAGATCAAGCGTCTCCTGTATCGCGATGTGGAGGCTATGTATAATAATGATCCGGCAGTGGATAATTATGGAGAGGTGATACTTTCCTATCCTGTGGTGCAGGCGATGGTGCATTATAGAGTAGCTCATGCTCTTCTCCAGATCGGAATACCCGTAATACCCCGTATCCTCACCGAGTTTGCACATTCCGCCACCGGTATTGATATCAACCCCGGAGCACAGATAGGGGAATACTTTGCCATCGACCACGGCACGGGAGTGGTGATAGGGGAGACCTGCATCATAGGAAATCATGTCACTTTATATCAAGGAGTAACCCTTGGAGCCAAAAACTTCACCCTCGATTCCAACGGACATCCTGTCAACACCCCGCGACATCCGATCATCGAAGACAATGTGACCATCTATTCCAACTCTTCCATTCTTGGCAGAATCACTGTGGGAGAGGGATCGGTGATAGGAGGCAACGTGTGGCTTACATATTCGGTTCCCCCGGGTTCAAGAATCCTTCAGAGGAAAGCGGTGTCGTCCACATTCACCGATGGAGCGGGAATTTAAATATGTTAATCAGGGGTATGGGAATCTTATGTTGTAAAACATCTTTTTTAATATACCTATAAATTTGCGAGAAAGGATTCCTATTGTTAACTTTGAAACATAAATCTAACCAACTTCTTTGTCATGGAAAATCAAATGAAGACTACATGCCTTCACGACAAGCATGTGGCATTGGGAGCCTTGATGTCTCCCTTCGGCGGTTTCGACATGCCGATACAATATAAGGGTATAACCGAAGAGCACAACGCAGTGCGCAAACATGTGGGTGTGTTTGATGTCTCTCACATGGGAGAGGTTCGTGTGAAAGGGCCGGATGCCTATAAATATGTGAGCCATATCTTTGTAAATGATGTCACCGGTGCTCCCGATGGCCAGATATTCTATGGAATGATGTGCTATGAGAATGGTGGAGTGGTAGATGACCTTCTCGTTTACAAAGTGAATGATAATGAGTATTTTCTTGTTATCAATGCCTCCAACATAGATAAGGACGTGGCATGGATCATGAAAAACGCTGAAGGCTTCGATGTGGAGATCACCGATGAGAGCCCGATATATGGCGAGGTGGCAGTGCAAGGTCCGGAGGCTGAGGAGACTGTGGAAAAAGTGCTCGGTATTCCGGTAAAAGACATTGCGTTCTATAATTTCAAGACCTTCCCTATAGATGGCGAGGAGGTGATAGTGAGCCGCACCGGTTATACCGGAGAGGATGGCTTCGAAATTTACGGATCCCACGACTATATCCGCCGTGTATGGGATAAACTGATGGAAGCCGGAGTGCAGCCTTGCGGACTCGGATGTCGTGACACATTGCGTTTTGAGGTGGGTCTTCCCCTTTATGGTGATGAGTTAGCTGATGATATCACTCCCATCGAAGCAAGCCTGAGCATGTTCGTGAAACTCGACAAGCCTGAGTTCATAGGCAAGGAAGCTCTCGCCGCCCAGAAAGCAGAAGGTGTTAAGCGCCGCATAGTAGGGATAGAGCTGGAAGGAAACGCTATTCCACGTCATGGATATGCAGTGGAAGTGAACGGTGAGAAAGTGGGAGAGATTACCACAGGCTATCGTTCCATCTCCACGGGAAAGAGCGTGGCTATGGCCATGATTGACAAGCCTTACGACAAACTCGGCACCGAGGTAGAAGTAAGGATAAGGAAAAAGACTTTCCCCGCCAAGGTGGTGAAGAAAAGATTCTACGATAAAAATTATAAAAAATAAAACTATATATCATTATGAGCAAGATTGAAGAGGGATGCCGCTATGCGGAATCTCATGAATGGGTGAGAGTGGATGAGGATGTGGCAGTGATCGGTATCAGCGATTACGCACAGCATGCACTTGGCAATATCGTTTATGTTGATCTTCCCGAAGTGGGCGATGAGCTCGAAGCCGGAGATGAATTCGGTGCAGTAGAGTCGGTGAAGGCTGCCAGCGACCTCTATTCTCCCGTTTCAGGAACAGTGGTAGCAGTGAATGAAGAGCTGGAAGACCGTCCGGAGGCGATCAATGAAGATGCGTTCGGCACATGGCTCATTAAGGTGGCTATGACTGATTCTTCAGAAGTTGACAAACTTCTCGATGCCGAGGCATATGCCAAGATCTGCGAAGAATGACCCACGATCCAACTGAATTTTCAAGTCGTCAGGCCGGGGTTATTAAATCCTGCGCCCGACGACTTTATCTGATTTCGTGAAAAACCATAATAAATACAAATATAGATGAGCAATCGCTATATACCCCATACCGAGGAAGATATCAAGGCAATGCTTGAGAAGATCGGTGTAGAATCAATAGATGATCTTTTTGCTGATATCCCTTCGGAAGTGATTTTCAAAGAGGAATATGATATTCCATCCTCCATGTCGGAGATTGAACTCCGCCGCCATTTCAAGGAATTGGCCGATAAGAATGAGAATCTCATCGTTTTCGGCGGCAATGGTGTTTACGACCATTACGCTCCTTCGGTGATTCCCCATCTCCTTGAGAGAAGCGAATTCTATACAGCCTATACTCCCTACCAGCCTGAGATCTCTCAGGGCACACTCCAGTATATCTTTGAATACCAAAGCATGATATGCGAGCTCACCGGTATGGAATCCACTAATGCCTCCATGTATGACGGCGCCACATCGGCTGCCGAGGCAATGTTCATGATGGTAGCTTCGGCCAAGAAGAAAAACCGTGTGCTTATCTCCGCCACTCTTCCCGAACATGTGGCAAAGGTGGTGCAGACTTATGCCAAATTCCATGGTGTGGATCTCTCTATTATCCCGGAAAAGGATGGAGTGACCGATCTTGAAGCCATGAAGGAGATGCTCGGGGCCGGAGATGTGGCCGGAGTGATTCTCCCTTCTCCTAACCGTTACGGTATCATCGAAGATTTCACCGGAGTGGCTGATACTATCCACGCTGCCAAAGGACTCATGGCCATGTATGTGGATCCATCCACTCTTGCCGTGCTGCGCACACCGGCAGAGTGGGGTGCCGACATAGCCTGCGGTGACGGCCAGACTTTGGGAATGCCCATGCAGTTTGGCGGTCCTTATCTCGGCTTCCTTGCATGTCGACAGTCGTTGATCCGCAAGATGCCGGGCCGTGTGGTAGGTGTGACAACGGATGGATCGGGAAAGAGATGCTATGTGCTCACTCTCCAGGCTCGCGAGCAGCACATCCGCCGCGAGAAAGCCACCAGTAACATCTGCTCCAATCAGAGTCTGATGGCTCTCTATGCCACTATATATCTTTCACTCCTTGGTGTCAAGGGATTGCGTGAGGTGAACACTCTTGCTGCCGACGGTGCGCATTATCTTTATTCACGTCTTATCGAATCAGGGAAGTTCCACCCTGTATTCGACAAGCCTTTCCTCAAGGAATTTGTGGTGAAGACCGATCTTGATATCAATAAGGTGAACGAACATCTTCTCCGCCACGGAATCATGGGAGGCGTGGATCTCGGGGATGGTCGCGTGATGTTTGCCGTGACTGAAAAACGCACCCGTGAGGAAATAGACAACCTTATAACTTTAATGCTGGAGGCCTAAGATTATGAAATACTACGATAAATTGATATTCGAACTCTCGCGTCCCGGAAGAAAGGGATACCATCTTCCTGCCGACTGTTATGGCGTGGAAGCTCTCAAGGAGATCCCCTCAGATCTTCTCCGCAAAGAGGATCCCGAGCTGCCTGAAGTGAGCGAGCTTGATGTGGTGCGCCATTACACTAATCTCTCGTCGAAGAATTTCGGAGTGGATACCGGCTTCTATCCTCTCGGAAGCTGTACCATGAAATATAATCCTAAGATTAATGAGGAGCTGGCCGCCATGCCGGAGTTTGCCGCTCTTCATCCTCTTCAACCTGCCGAGTCTGCTCAGGGTGCACTGGAGCTTTACTATAATCTTCAGAAGGCTCTCTCCAATATCGCCGGTCTGGCTGAATTCACCCTCAATCCTTATGCGGGAGCGCATGGTGAGCTTACGGGTCTTATGGTGATGCGTCAGTATCATATCGCCCGCGGGGATGAGAAACGCCGCAAGGTGATCGTGCCCGATTCCGCCCACGGCACCAACCCTGCTTCAGCTATGGTGGCCGGCCTTGAGGTGGTAGAGGTGAAATCAAAACCGAACGGATCAATAGATGTGGAGGACCTGAAACCACTTCTCGACGACACCGTGGCCGGTATCATGATGACCAACCCCAATACTTTGGGTATGTTCGAGACCGAGATTATGGAGATCGCCCGACTCGTGCATGAGGCCGGAGGTCTGCTGTATTATGATGGTGCCAACCTTAATCCGATGCTCGGCAAGGTACGTCCCGGCGATATGGGGTTTGATATCATGCACATCAATCTTCACAAGACATTCTCCACTCCTCACGGAGGTGGAGGCCCGGGTTCGGGTCCGGTGGGTGTGGCTGCCCATCTGGTTGACTTCCTTCCCAATCCGAGGGTGAAGAAAGATGAGAACGGTAAATTCTATATTGAAAACGGAGACAAGAGTCTCGGAAGCATCTCTTCGTTCTTAGGTAATTTCGGCGTTATGATGAAAGCATACGCCTATATCCTCTCGTTAGGAAAGGAGAACCTCAAGAATGTCGGACCAATGGCTACTCTTAACGCCAACTATATAAAGGAATCCCTCAAGGATGATTATCTGCTTCCTATCGAGGGCGCCTGCAAGCATGAGTTTGTATTCGACGGTCTGAAGGATAAATCCACCGGAGTAACTACTCTCAATGTGGCCAAGCGACTTCTTGATTACGGATTCCATGCTCCTACCATCTATTTCCCCTTGCTCTTCCATGAGTCGATGATGATCGAGCCCACCGAGACTGAGAGCAAGGAGACACTCGACGAGTTTATAGAGGTGATGCATAAGGTAGCCAAGGAGGCTAAGGAGGATCCTGAAATGGTGAAACAAGCACCACACACCACTCTTATCTCTCATCCCGACGAGACTACTGCCGCCAAGAAGCCGGTGCTTTCTTATCGCCAGATGAAAGGATAAAATCAGATTGAAATGAGATACGACATAATAATTATAGGAGCAGGCCCCGGCGGTTATGAGACTGCCGTGGCCGCTGCCCGTCGCGGACACAAGGTGCTTGTCTTTAACGGAGGGGCTCTCGGAGGCACTTGTCTCAACGAAGGATGTATCCCCACCAAGTGTCTTTGTCGTGATGCCCAGATTGTGGCTGAATTCAAGGAGGCCGACCGGTTCGGTATTGACGACTTCACATTTTCAGTGGATTTTCACCGCATTGCAGCGAGAAAAAATGAGGTTGTCGGAAAACTGCGTGAAGGAGTGGCGGGTCTGTTGAAAACAGCCGGAGTGGAGGTGATCGACGCCATGGCTTTCTTTAAGGATTCCCATACTGTAATTGCCGACGGACAGGAATATTCGGCAGAAAATATCATTATCGCTACCGGATCGGTATCAAAGTCGTTACCTATTCCGGGTAACGACCTCGACTGCGTGATGGATTCCACTGCGATTCTCAATATCGATTATATCCCTGAATCGCTCACTATTATAGGAGGAGGAGTGATAGGGATGGAATTTGCATCAATCTTCAGTAATCTCGGTTCCAAAGTCACCGTGATAGAATTCATGAAGCAGATTCTACCGCCCTTTGATTCAGATATTGCCAAACGACTTAAGCAGGCACTCTCAAAAAAAGGAGTGGAGATCCTCACCGGGGCTGCCGCAAAGAGTATCGAAAAGACTCAGGAAGGGATTCGTGTTGTGTATGAAGCCAAAGGGAAAGAAGGGGAAGTGTTAAGCTCGGATCTGCTCATGGCTGTAGGACGAGCTCCTCGTGTGGCGGAGCTAAATCTTGAGGCAGCCGGAGTGGATTATTCCCCCAAAGGGATACCTGTGAGCGACACAATGCAGACCTCAGTTCCCCATATCTATGCCATCGGCGATGTGAATGCACGAATGATGCTGGCTCATGTGGCTTCGTTCCAGGGCATACGCGCATTGAATACGATTGAAGGGAAGAAAGACGATATTCGTTTTGATCTCGTGCCGTCGGCTGTTTTCACGCTTCCCGAATGTGGAATGGGTGGACTCACTGAAGAGGAATGTAAGGCAAAGGGAATAGCGGTTGCGATAGGAAAGAGTTTCTACCGTGCCAATGGAAAAGCTTTGGCAATGGGAGAGGATGAAGGACTCTGCAAGCTCATCTTCTCAAAGGATGACCATAAGCTTCTCGGAGCGCATATAATGGGAGCTGACTCAGCATTGCTTGCTCAGCAATGTGTGGATTTCATGACTCTTGGCGCAACCGCCGAAAGTATTTCCGAAACAATCTTCGGTCATCCCACACTCAGCGAAATAATCCTCTCCGCTGTCCATGCCGTGAAATTCTGAAATCATATACAGTAGAACAGAGGATTCAATGATTTATTGACCGGTTCTGATTTAAAGACCGGAGAACAGTAGAACAGGGAGGTCTGATAATAATAAGCCTCTCTTTTCCCTGAGGGGATGAGCTTTGGTCAGCTGTATATTGGCGATACAACCCGGGAAGGGTTGCCGTGACATAATGACGATTTAAAATAAAATTTTTAGTTGCGCAAAAAGATTGCGCAACTAAAAATTTACTTTGCAAATAAAATAAGAGAGATAGTTTCTTAAATTTTTAAGCAATTCAAAATAAGATCGATATGACACGAGAATCATTAATCGGAAGATTTAGTTTTCTTAAATTTGCAGCCGTGATGCTGAGTCTATTCCTCATATTCAGGTTCGTGAGCTTATACCCCGTAAAGGAGATGATTGAAAGAAATATTTCTATCGGCAGTGATGGAGTGATGATGATCATTACGTTTTGTCTATGTCTCTCATCGTGGTATCTTAATTTACATGCCGAATCATCCTTGACCTTCGAAACCGGTTATGAGTGGTTTTATTCAAGACAGGCTGAGATGCAGAATTTCACTTTATATTTTGTTGTGTGTGTTTTGGGGGTTAAGTATGTTTCTCTTCATTATTCCCTATTCTGGACCATTATAAGCGCCATAGTATTTATATTTCTTATATACTATTCTTTACGGCAAATTGTAAAGTTAAATAATTTCATTGAGAGAATAAAAAAAGAAAATAAATTCTCTCCTGTAGAGAACGTAGTGGCAAGAAATCTCAATTATTGGCTCTGCATAGCAGTCAGACTTGCAGGTCTGGGATATGGTATTTACTATTTGTTTGTTGCATAAATGGATAAGGGGTATTTTATGACACAATCTGAAATATCCACAACCCGGGACGGGTTGCCGTCCAACCTAACCGGGCGGTTACATCGCCTAATGGCGATTACCCCCGGTCTCTCCGACTGCGTTTGACTCAACCCCGGAAGGGTTGCCGTAACAAAATGTCGATCTCGCAGTCTGTGTAAGAAACGGCGACCCGGGTAACGGGGCAGCTGACAAGAGAATATATGGATATTATATTGTAGTAGTTTAAACGTCCCGAGGGAAAACTTTACAGTGAATACTATAATGATGCTATTGTCTCCGGCGACTCATTAAGAAATCCGGCGATGGTAGCGTTATCAAAACCATTACGCCGCAGGCCGGTTACCATCTCCTTAAGTTTTGCCATTGCTCCTTTTTTCATACCTTCCTTCATACCTTCCTTTATGCCTTCCTTCATACCTTTCTTTTCTG
>CAMWUJ010000098.1 GCA_947177405.1 uncultured Porphyromonadaceae bacterium
TATTATAATAAATATTACGAAAAAAATATAAAAGATTTTGAAATCAATTAATTATTATATTCATGTATTTTATTCCAAAATTTCAAAAATCAAATACTAATATTATTTCAAATGAATTTAAAACGCTTAAAGAACGAGGGGGGTATTTTGCAGCCCTTGCCTTATCAGGATTTTTAATTATTCCGGTGGGAATTTCTTCTTGTGGAAATGCAACATCAACAGGTAAGACGAAATCTCCTTTTGAACAACTGCAAGACTCTATCCGCCAGCAGGGTGACTCCATTATTGCTACGCTTGACACAACAAAATTGGTGGTGCTTCACGCAACCCCCGAAGGCCGGATGCTTCAAACCGCGACCGTCGGCATAGAGAAAGACCAACAATTTGGTATTGCGGAAGATTTTATAGTTAACGACTCTATTTTGACCTACATCAGCAAAGAGGGTGAGAAAAATAGCGTGAAATCTCTCAATCTTAAAACACTGAAAGTGGATTCGCTTGGCAGAACCGCAGAAAAAATCTCTTTCAATTCCACTAAAGACAGCCTTACCTTCTCCAATGCCGGACGTACCATTCAGACAGACCTTACAGGAAAACCCCAAGCGGAAATAGAACCAGGAGTGACCGATGCCTGTATGAAAATATTAAAAAAGCTGAACTATTATACCGGTAACGGATACTATCAGGAATATATGTATGATGAGCCACTGTCATTGGCTGGTTATAAAGGGAAATTCACTTGCTGGGCCGGAAGTAAATTCTATGGTTTTCTAAAAACTGATAAAGGTACTATCGTTTTCAAACGAAATGGTGATACCTTCTTAAACGATGAAAAGATAGGAACAACCAAAATCTCAATATCAAGTAAATACTTTGAAGGTAATATGAGATACAATGTAAAATATATAGTTACCGGAAAATTCACAGGACTTGACGGGACCGAGGATACCATTCATTTCACCAAATTGGCTTTTGAATCATAATTCCCCGCCTCCCACAATAATAAAAAGCTCCTAAATCGGGAGCTTTTTTATTTCAGCCAACATAATCTATCTTTTTGTTGGAAATTTTACATATTTTTAGTAATTTTGCAAGCAAAATAGAGAAAAACAACTTCTTCTCTAAAGTTTCTACTATAAAGGTCAAGGTCAATGACATTAAAAGCGAAATTAGACAAAGCGCAGTCCGAAGGATTATATTCTCCCTGTTACGAGCATGACGGCTGCGGAGTAGGATTAGTGGTTAAGATTGATGGAAGCAAGCATCATTACATTGTGGATCAAGGTCTTAAGGTCTTGGAAAACATGGCTCATCGAGGCGCAGAGGGCGCCGACGACAAGACCGGTGACGGCGCCGGAATCATGGTGCAGATTCCCCATGAATACATCCTGCTCAACGGTATCCCTGTTCCTGAGAAAGGACGTTATGGCGTCGGAATGGTTTTCCTCCCCAAAGAGGAATCCGACCGCAAACGTTTCGAAGAAATCATTGATAAGGAAATTAAAGCTCAAGGGCTATTCCTGATGCATACGCGCGAGGTTCCTGTGGATTCTTCCGTGCTGGGACATGATGCTCTTGTGACTGAACCCATTATCCGCCAGCTTTTTATCGTTGGCTGCGACAATCAGGATCGCCTCGAAAACCTACTTTACGTTATTCGCAAACGTATAGAAGAAGCTGTACTCGAAGCCGAGGATATCTCCGATAAGGAGTCGTGTTATGTGGTCTCGATGTCCACACGTACACTCATTTATAAAGGGATGCTCTCTTCCCAACAGCTTCGCCTCTATTTTAAAGACCTTCAGAGTCCATATTTCACCAGTGCGATTGCATTGGTACATTCGCGTTTCTCCACCAACACCTTCCCCACATGGCGACTTGCGCAGCCATTCCGTCTCATCGGACACAATGGCGAGATCAACACCATCCGTGGTAACCGTTTCTGGATGTCGAGTCGCGAGGCTATTATCGAGCCCGACAATCTCGGCGAGATGAAGAATATCGGCCATGTGATTCAGCCCGGGATGAGCGATTCCGCTTCTTTCGACAATGCCCTGGAGTTTTTCGTGCGTTCCGGAATGTCGCTTCCTCACGCTCTGGCAATGCTGGTGCCCGAAAGCTGCAACGAGCAGAACCCGATATCTCGCAAACTACTCGCTTTCTATGAATATCATTCCATATTCATGGCTCCCTGGGATGGTCCGGCGGCCATAATCTTCTCCGACGGACGATATGCCGGCGGAATGCTCGACCGTAACGGTCTGCGTCCTGCACGTATCACGGTCACCAAGAGCGGGGAGGTGATAATCGCTTCCGAAACCGGTGTGCTTGACATCGATCCGGCCAATGTGGAGCACAAGGCACGCCTCAAACCCGGCAAAATCATTATGGTCGATACCGAAGAGGGAAAGATACTCATTGACCGAGATATAAAGAAAGCGCTCGCCTCCGAACATCCCTACAGCGAATGGATAAATGAAAACCGAATCGTGCTCAGCGACCTCAAAAGCGGCCGTAAGGTGAATCATGAAGTGGCCGACCGTGAACGTTCTATGATAGCGTTTGGATATAATAAGGAAGATATAGAACGTATCATCAAGCCGATGGCTATAAATTCGGCAGAACCGACTGCATCCATGGGTAACGATGCTCCTCCGGCAGTGCTCTCCGACCTTCCCCAACGATTCTTCAACTATTTCCGCCAACAATTCGCACAGGTCACCAACCCCCCTATCGACCCGATACGAGAGGAACTGGTGATGTCGCTCACAAGCTATGTGGGAGCAGTACGCAAAAACATACTCAAGCCCTCGGCAGAATTATGCAATGTAGTGATGATGCCCTCTCCTATCGTGAGCGACAGTGAGCTCGACATCCTGCGAAACCTCCAATACAAAGGCTTCAACACAATAACCCTTCCGATGGTATTTGAAGCCGAAGGCGGTGTGAAAGCTATGGAATCGGCCATAGATCATCTTTGCGTGGCGGCAGAGGAAGCTGTCGATAACGGTTTCAATTACATGGTGATATCCGACCGCAATGTCAATTCACGTTATGCCCCCATCCCCTCGCTGTTAGCGCTATCGGCCGTGCACCATCATCTTGTGAACCGCAAAAAACGTTCGCAAATCGCCATTATAGTGGAGAGTGCGGAAGTCTGTGAAGTGATGCATGTGGCGCTTCTCATGGGTTATGGCGCTTCGGCTGTGAATCCCTACATGGTCTTTGCTATCCTCAAGGATTTAGTTGATAAGAAAGAGATTCAGCTTGATTATGAAGCAGCGGAGAAACATTATATCAAGGCCGTGAACAAGGGTATCCTAAAGATTCTCTCCAAGATGGGTATCTCTACTATACGAAGCTATCGCGGGTGTGCTCTTTTCGAGGCTCTTGGTGTAAGCTCCCGCCTGCTTAACCGCTACATGGGTGGAGGCATATCCTCTGTGGAGGGTATAGATATCGATGACGTTACCGAAGATGTGCTGCGCAATCATTTCCGAGCCTTCGCTGATATGAAAGAGGAACCCGAACTCACCGATTTCGGCAACTATGCATATAGGAAATCGGGAGAACGCCACGCCTGGAATCCTGAAGTGATCAAGGCCCTCCAGCAATCAACAATGAAGGATGACTATGAGAAATTCCGTGAATATGTGGCATTGGTGGAAGATCGCCCCGAACCGCTCTTCCTGCGCGACATGATGACCGTGGAGAGCGACCGCAAACCTATCGACGTCTCGGAGGTGGAAAGCGAAGAGGCGATAATGCGGAGATTCTGCACGGAGGCAATGTCGTTCGGAGCTATAAGCATAGAGGCTCATGAGGCTCTTGCCATAGCCATGAACAAGATTGGCGGCATGAGCAATACCGGAGAAGGAGGTGAAGATCCGGCACGCAATAAGGTGAGAGAGGACGGCACATGGGCGCGTAGCTCTGTAAAACAGGTTGCATCCGGACGTTTCGGTGTAGATGCCGAATACCTTGTGAATGCCGATGAGATACAGATCAAGGTGGCTCAGGGCGCTAAGCCCGGTGAAGGCGGTCAGCTCCCGGGATTCAAGGTGGATGAGGTGATAGCCAAGACACGCCGTTCACTTCCCGGAATCACTCTAATCTCACCTCCCCCGCATCATGACATCTATTCTATCGAAGATCTCGCTCAGCTTATCTTCGACCTGAAGAATATCAATCCGGAGGCAAAAATAAGTGTGAAACTTGTTTCTGAAAGCGGTGTCGGCACAATTGCCGCCGGTGTTGCTAAGGCTAAAGCCGACAAGATTCTTATCAGCGGATGCGACGGCGGAACAGGCGCTTCTCCTGCAAGCTCAATGAAACATGCCGGGGTGCCGGTAGAAATCGGTCTTGCAGAAATCCAGCAGACTTTGGTGCTCAACAACCTGAGAGGTAAGGTTATCATGCAAGTAGATGGTCAGATTAAATCTCCCCACGATGTCATTGTCAACACACTTCTCGGAGCCGAGGAATATGGTTTCGGCACAGCCGCTCTTGTGGTGCTCGGATGCTGCATGGCGCGTATATGCCATACCAACAACTGTCCCAAAGGCGTTGCCACCCAGAAGCCTGAGCTCCGCAAGAAGTTTATAGGTCGTTATGAATATCTTGTGAATTATTTCCGCTTCATGGCCCGTTCGATTCGTGAACGATTGGCGGCAATGGGATATCGTTCGATTGACGAGATCGTGGGTCGTGCCGACCTTCTGAGAATGAAGCCTCAGCCCGTGGAGAGAAAATCGTCCAAACTTGATTTCTCGCGACTCTTCTATATGCCTGCCCTTCCCGACGAGGCTTCGCTCCATTATAATTCGGAGCAGGATCACAAGCTCGATGGTGTGAAGGACGGTGCGTTGCTTCAATTGATTTCACAGGCTATCGACGCACGACAGCCGATTGCATTAGGGATGCCGATTGTTAATACCGACCGCAGCGTGGGATCAATGCTCAGCGGTTATATCACCAAGCGTTTCGGAAGCGAGGGTCTCCCTGAAGATTCTGTGAAACTTACGTTTACCGGTTCTGCGGGCCAGAGTTTTGCCGCATTCCTATGCAAGGGTGTGACATTAAAGCTCGTGGGCGATGCCAACGACTATCTCGGTAAAGGATTGTCGGGAGGGCGCGTGATTGTCGTGCCGGATCGGGATGCCGACTTCGAGGCTCACCGCAATACGATAGCTGGCAATACACTTCTATATGGTGCCACTTCCGGCGAACTCTTCGTCAACGGCCGCGTGGGCGAGCGATTTGCAGTCCGCAATAGCGGCGCCACCGCAGTGGTGGAAGGTGCGGGCGACCATGCTTGTGAATATATGACAGGCGGACGTGTAGTGGTGCTTGGAAAAATAGGACGCAATTTTGCAGCCGGAATGAGCGGTGGTATCGCTTACGTATGGAATCCCAACCGCAACGCTGATTATTATGTCAACATGGATCTGGTGGAGCTTACCCTTCTTCAGGAAGAGGATGAAATCGCCGAGCTCCATGACATCCTCGAACGCCACGCAAAACATACCGGATCGAAACTTGCAAAACACATGCTTGAAAACTGGGAGGAATTCATCCCGCAGTTTATCAAAGTGACTCCTGTGGAATATAAAAGAATTGCATTAGGTAAGTAATAATATTATTTAACCCTGCTCTATCAAACTCCCGCTTCTAAAAAGATGCGGGAGTTTTTATGTATAATCTGTCACATAGAATTTACTATATGTCATTTTTTTAATTCTGAGGGATCATTCCACGCGCATTTAAAGAAGATTATGCTATTTTTGCAAACAATGAAAAAAATACTATATATCAAGGGCAAAGATCCTGAAATAAGGTCTTTAATAGAAACTCCCAATGGAGGGATGATTCTATGCCATAATGGTTGTTTGCAACTTGAACTTAACGGTTTGTCATTTACTTTAAAACCTCAAACACTTTTACTTTATCCGGCTTATGGCAAAATTAGATATGTAACTACCTCTGATGATTTTGAAGGAACGATTTGTGTAGTCTCACATAAATTCATTCTTTCTGTTTTGAAGGTGCTCTCATGGAGCCCTAATGTAAAGTTTATTTCAAGGAATCCTATAGCATATATCTCGGTAAAAGAGAAGGAAAGGATATGTGGACTTATCTCAATAATTACATCTCTGTCGGAGGAGAAGGACCATTCACTATCTTATATTGAACTTGAAGCACTTTGGCAATCACTGACATATGAAGTGATCAATTGCTATCGTACAAATTTTTTTAAACACGCGAAAGAATCCATTCATCGTGACGCAATTGTAATCAAGTTTCAGGAGTCACTAAATAAAGACATTTCACAACATAGGGACGTCAAACATTATGCAGAAAACTTTAACCATAGTCTTTGTGCTTTTCACAATATAAACGCCTGTGGGAAGGTAGAATACTGTTTTATCAGATCCTCCATCGGAACCAACTTTCAGACCCTTTGAATCAAATATCATCAGTTTTTCCTTCTGAGGATTATCAATCACAATACACCCTTTCTCTCCAGAAACCTTGAATCCTGAATCGGAAATGGAATTAACATCCGATGTGCTGAAAAGTATAGCATCACAAGGTTCTGACTCTCCACAATCGTATATGGCGGAGACAGCCACACGATATTGCTTTTCTGCTTCAACCGGGAGAAGGAATCTCTGATCTGTTACCGGAAGAGCGTTCACCTTTGCATCATCACAATAGACGTTGTAACCTTCAAGCTTGAGAGGACGAGGTTCTCCATCTGCCGGGATAAATTCGAAATCATCAACGAAGAAAGCAAAAGCTCCTTCAGATATACATCTGATCGCAAAATACTTTGCTCCCTGAGGTAATGCCACACTAAATTGAGTCCATTGCTGACTAATTCTCTCAAACTTTGCCACAGGTTCGAAACTATCGATGTCGTCGGAAGAATCCGAAACCATCACAACAAAGGATTCCGGATATTCAGAAGTGAAGCTTCTGGCATAGAACGATACAGTCTGTCTGCAACCATTAAGCTCCGGAGAAATCAACCAGTCGTCGCTTCTACCGTTATCCTGCCGGAAAACAGAAACCAAACTTTTATTTCCTGAATGGGCTGTAAATTCACTATTATTTCCAAGTAGCTTATCGCTTTCAGAATCCATCACTATGTAAGCCATAGGTTCTCCGGAAGAAGACCCTTGAAGGTGAGGAATATCTATACCCTTGAAACCACCGGCCGGACTTCCATCATTGTCGATCATCTTCCACCCGTTCTGATTCTCTATTGAAAAAGAATCAAAGCTTTCAAAATCTTCCGTTATAGCCAATGGAATAGCCTTTGTCAGATCCGGTGACTCCCATTCTATCTCTGCCCCACTCTCAGTTTCAGTCGCCTTCAAACCTGTAACTGTCGGGGTCAAAGGAGAAAGGAGAGTTACATTCAAAGTCTCCGATTCATTATTTTCCTCCACAGCATCTCCATCGAGGGATATACGACAACTGATTGAGGTTCTCTCTTTGTCGGTCACATAAGTGGGAATCGAGAGGGACAAAGAAGTCTGTTCTCCGGGGAGAAGAGTGGTGCTGTAAGGAACGCTTTCCACCACTTTTCCATCACGTATCAATTCTACATTAAAATTGGAAACAGTATTGAATCCTCCGTTAAGAATATTAATCTTCACCGGTATCTTATTTCCCTTTTCAACTGAACCGGGAGCTTCAATATGAATGGCCTGAGCATCAACAGCAGGAAGATCGGAAATAGAAATATTGTCAAGCAGCGTGAAAGCCATTGCTTTGGTCACACTTCTGAAACATACCTGGATCACTTTGCCCTTATATTGGGAAAGATCAACAATATATCGGTTCCAATAAGGAATGGCATCCTGCTCAATTCCAAGTACAAATGTTTTTATCTCCTTTGTATATCCACCATGCTCACGGATCTCAACAATGATTTCATTCGTATCCTTCGGGAATTGGAATACATGGAAAGTCAGCCCGGGATTACCTTCCTCGGGAATTGAGATCATTCCTGAAATAAGATTTCCTGTTGCTCCGATCTTATCCGCCTTACAACCGAAGAATCCATTATCACTATCCTGAGATTTCACATCGGAGAAATAATCATCGGAGAAGAGCACCCACCCTGCGGGATTCTCACTATCGGGCACATTAGCCCAAATAGATTCCATCACGCGATTTGGTGCAGATTCATGGAATGGTAGTGAATATGGAGCACCCACAGCCATTGAATGTCCTGAAGATGCTACAGACTCTGACCTTTCATCTCCGCTAATTGCACTCATCTCAAACAATGCGTACACCTGAGATTTATCAGATTTTACAACTTCTATTATGGTCTCGGATCCTGACAAATTATCATCCAGCACATTCGCTTCTCCATCAATGAAGGCTGTCAATTTGTAACGAATCTTATCTTCGGGAAATATATGTCCATACTTGTCGCGAGTATTCTTATTCCAAGAGAATTTCATCGTTCCCGGAATATCCGTATATTCTACATTAAAATCTTCGGGAGCTAAAGGCGTGTGTAATCCGACAAATTCTTTTACCTCACTTTCCTTGCCTTCACCAAACATATTGGTACAACTTACTGAATAAGTATGCATTTCTGTGGGTATCTCCTTGTCAACCCATTCAATAACTCCTCCAATTTCAGGATTGATGATTGTATTCACCAACACTCCGTCTCTTTTTATGAAAACTCCATCAATGGAGGTAAGATCTGAACCATCCATACCGATATCAGGAGTGTGGAAACTTACTTTTGCCTCGTTACCTCCATATTGATCGGAAACAACTTTCAAATCAGTGACACTCTCTGGGGCTGCACCTTCTATAGGAGCGGAAAGAGTGATATTGTCAAGAATAAGATAGAACATATTGGCATCGCTGATACCATGGAAACCAATATAATAGATACCATCTGTCTCAGGATGGACAATCACCTCGAAAGGATCCATCTCTCTAAAAAGATCTGTGGATGGCATCAAAGTGACATTCATATCATCGGGATTTGCTGAGGTTCCTAATTTCACCTCCAGTCGCTCCGGACAATCCTTATCAAAGGCATTAGCATTGAATCCCAGACGATAATATTTATTCCCTTCAAGCTTTATTCCGACTGTCATAAGCCAATCATCAGCTGGCTTGCTTCCATAACTCATTCGCATTTGACCGTTACCAGCGGCCAAGCTATAATAATTCCAGGTGTCTTTATCATCGTTTGCATCTATCACGTTGAAGTCTGACATTGCATCAGGATAATCAAAGGTCTCAGAATATGGCGGCAGAATATTACCAACTCCCACAGTATTTGACAGAATAGTGGCATATTCGGTGTCGGGATAATTTATCTTTACCGAATATTTATATTTTTTCCTGTTTTCCGGAGCTGGAATTGTCTCTTCATATTTGGTATCTTTCCATTCCGTCACACACATTTCTTCCACTCCATCCACAATCCTTGTAATATTGTAAGAAAGTTTATCAGTATCTATCCACCCCCCGTTTACACTCTGAGAGGCATCCCATGTGAGCGTCATTTTTCCATCTTCATAATTCAATAATGCAGCGGTTGGTGCGGTAGGTATATCTATTCCGATATATTGTTTTGTCTTTGTTTTCGGAGATTCTCCCGCACCATTTGAGACAGTAACAAAAATGGTATGAAGCCCCGAATTTGGCACTGTCACCTCTGCGACGGTAGTCATACCACACGAGGTTACACCGGTGGCGATCTCTTCAGATCCGGCATAGACATGGTAAGTGAGGGAACCGGAGAGGACATCTCCGCCATATGTCTCGTTGGGAGTGGTGAATGTCACGCTACCATTCAGAGAACCATTCTTAAAGTCAAGAGAAAGATTAGACACGGCAGCAGGTGCATCTTCCGAAGCCGCAGGAGAAGGTATGAACATTCCTATTAACTCCGCCTGATTCTCAAAATCATATAATTTGGAATACGAACCATCTTTCAATGATATTGAATACAACGCGCTCTCGGAGTCATTAACGCGAGCATATAAGAATGACTCGCTTTCATTGTCAACAGTTCCGGAAGTAGTATATGGACTTATAAGACCTGTAGAAGAGATTATCTCGATGTCTCCGCTTTCCTTGTCTATCTTAACAAAATCTCCGTTGCTATCTACTGCATATAGATCTCCGTTATTGTCACATCCCATTGCCCTGATAGCTGTGAGATCATAATTCTTTATCTCTGTAACAGTTCCATTTTCTACATCGAGTGTGCCAAAGAGGTATTTACCACTTTTGATAAAACATCCGTACATTGTCCCGGAAGTGGAATCATAGGCAAGATCGGTTGACTCAACTTTGGCCTTGGCAGAAAATGAACGTTCGAGTTCCATGCTCTCAAGATCGATCACATAGAAGGTTTCTCCCATGAAGAAGCCCCACATCTCAACAGCCTGCGCACATATATATTTTCCTTCATACTCACCGGCAACCGTGGAATATCCGAAATATTCACTGGCCTCTACAAGTCGCAAACCGGACTCTCGCGAAGCATTGAATTCATACAGGCCGAAGGGTGCTTCTCCAACAGACCATGTGCTCTGATAAATACATGAAGCATTTACCTTCCGTTCCTTTCCGGAAGCCACTTTCCGCGTTTTTCCTTTGAAATTGGCGATGTTTTGATAGCCTATTGTTGATTTTCCGGACTCCAACTGTTGGTTTGCGCCCATTTTCTTACTTTGGCCGACTCCCGCTTTCACTTCCGTACCCGCAATATGCTTCGAACCGGTAAGATTCTCCGAGGTTGCCAACAATGGAAGGCATAGTAAGGTCGTAACCACTACTAAACCTGATTTGATAATTCGATTCATTCAATCCAATTATTTAATTAATAAAAACACGTTTAACTCTTTCGCAAAGTTACGCCTGCGTATTAATTTTATCAATATGTATAATTATCAAAAGATATATGATTCGTTTGTTTCTATGTCATATTGCTG
>CAMWUJ010000099.1 GCA_947177405.1 uncultured Porphyromonadaceae bacterium
GAAGAAAAACAAAGTAAAACAAAATATTATCTCTACATTGATGAATGTGGAGACCAAAATCTGGAACACTATGACCCCAACTTTCCGATATTTACGCTGTGCGGCATACTTGTTCCAGAAAAGAACCTTAATGCCTTAAATAATGCGTTTAATGAATTGAAAATGCAGATATTTGGCAATAAGGAAATAATCATACACTCCGTTGATCTCCGAAAATGGAAAGATGATTTTCGGGTATTGCGAGATAAAGAATTACGAGAACGGTTCTTGCAGGGGATAACCGATATATTGCAGCAACATGATACATACGTCATTGTAAGCTGTACGATTTTGAAGGAGCAGCTAAACAAATTCTGTGTACGAGGAGAAGAAAGCGATGTTTACGGATTATCTTTGGCTTACCTTTTGGAGCGGAGTATTTTCAGTGTCGATAACAATGCCGAATCAAACCCGCAAATCGTGGTTATTGTAGAGGAGAGAGGTAAAAAAGAAGATAAAAAACTTTTGGACTATTACAACGGCTTAAGAAATAATGGAACTAAATGGGTAAAAGTGGAAAGGTTTCGGAGTCGCATAAGTAAATTCAATTTCAAAGCAAAGAAGGATAATATCATCGGTTTACAGATTGCTGACCTCATAGCCTATCCGATAACAACACATCTTTTATATCCTGATAGAGAAAATCCCGCTTACGAATCATTCAAGCATAATATTTTCTCGGATAACGGGCGACTTTTAGGACAAAAGATTATACCTCATTAAAACATTTTGACGTATTAGTTCGTTAATATTTTGTAGATTAAAAGATTTTGATTACCTTTGTAGTACCAAATACGGGTAGTTTCCCCACAAAGAAACACTTCGCTTGCGTAAGCAACGATTTTATGGATCGGATTTTCCGGTTGAAAAGGGCAGTTATTTTCAACTGTCCTTTTTTCTTGCATATTCCAAAGCGCCTTTTCGAGCCAGCGAATTCCGTCTCATTTATAGTAATTTGTTAAGTAGCTGCTAAGAATTAATGAACAGATTAAACGAAGTTATTTTTGAGCAGATTAACCGGGATGGAGATATAATTAAAAGGAGGTTAGATTTCAATTAAGAATCTCACCTCCTTTTAATTATATGCTTTTATTTTACTTAAGCACTCCCAACTTCTTTCCAACTTTAACGAAAGCTGCTATGGCTTTGTCGAGCTGTTCGCGTGTATGTGCGGCTGAGAGCTGCACACGGATACGAGCCTGACCCTTCGGCACCACGGGATAATAGAATCCGGTGACATAGATACCTTCCTTCTGCATCTCTGCTGCAAAATCCTGAGAAAGCTTTGCATCATAAAGCATCACCGCGCAGATGGCACTTTGTGTAGGTTTGATGTCAAAACCGGCCTCAAGCATCTTGTCACGGAAATAAGCAACATTCTCCATCAGGCGGTCATGAAGCTCATCACTCTCCTCAAGCATCTTAAACATTTCGATGCTCGCTCCAACGATAGAGGGAGCCACAGAATTGGAGAAGAGATAAGGACGTGAACGCTGACGAAGCATCTCTATAATCTCTTTCGGGCCTGTGGTGAAACCGCCCATTGCGCCACCAAATGCTTTTCCGAGCGTACCGGTGAAGATATCGATCTTGCCATAGCAGTCAAATTTCTCAGCAACACCACGGCCACGGTCTCCCACCACTCCGGCCGAATGGCTCTCATCAACCATCACTAATGCGTCATATTTCTCGGCAAGCTCACATATCTTGTCCATCGGAGCTACATTGCCATCCATGGAGAATACACCGTCGGTAGCTATGATCTTGTAGCGGCAACCGGCCTCATCAGCCTCCTTGAGACATCTTTCAAGATCCGCCATATCGGCATTGGCATAACGGAAACGTTTCGCCTTGCATAAGCGCACACCGTCAATGATCGAGGCATGGTTGAGAGAATCGGAGATGATTGCATCCTGCTCTGTAAAAAGAGGCTCGAAAAGACCACCGTTGGCATCGAAGCAGGCGGCATAAAGGATTGTGTCCTCAGTCTTGAAATAATTACTGATAGCTTTCTCCAACTCCTTGTGAAGGTCCTGGGTGCCGCAGATGAAACGCACGGACGACATTCCGTAGCCTCTTTCATCCATTGCCTTCTTGGCAGCCTCAATCAATCGGCTGTTGTCGGCAAGGCCAAGATAATTGTTGGCACAGAAGTTGAGCACTTCCCCTTCCTGATTCTTTACTTCGATGTCGCTGCTCTGCGGAGTAACGATCACTCTCTCCTCTTTGTAAAGACCTGCGTCTTTAATCTCCTGAATCTCCTTCTGAAGATGTTTCTGAAAGTTTGTGTACATGATCTTAGACTCATTGAAGCCGGATATCCGTCTTCATTTTTATATTTTATGATTGTTATAAAAAATATTTACCCCAAAGATAGGAATAATTTCGGAATTATTGCTACTTTTGCAGTAACAACCTTCAAATTTTATTTTAGAAGCCGGGAAAAAAGGGTTCTCGCTCCGGCGGAACCAATCCTCCGGCCATAAAGATTATAAATTTAAGTCATGAAAAATATTCTTGTGATCGGGGCCACCGGACAGATAGGTTCGGAGCTTACAATGAAACTTAGAGACACGTATCCTGCAGGAAACGTTGTGGCAGGCTATATACCGGGGGCAGAGCCCAAGGGAGAATTGCTTGAAAGCGGGCCGGCTGAAATAGTAGATATCACCAATCCGGCACAGATAGCTGCTGCTGTGGATAAATACAAGATCGACACTATTTATAATCTGGCCGCAATCCTTTCGGCGGTGGCTGAGGCAAAACCACACCTGGCATGGAAAATCGGTGTGGGCGGACTTTATAATGCTCTGGAAGTGTCCCGCGAAAAGGGATGCGCACTATTTACCCCAAGTTCCATCGGATCTTTCGGAATCACCACACCCCACGTCAATACTCCACAGGACACTATCCAACGTCCCGACACTATGTATGGAGTGACAAAGGTGACAGGGGAGCTTCTTTCGGATTATTATTACCGTCGCTTCGGAGTTGATACCCGTTCGGTAAGATTTCCCGGTTTGATATCATACGTCACACCTCCCGGAGGAGGCACCACCGACTATGCTGTGGATATCTATTATGCCGCATCAAAGGGTGAGGAATTCAAATGTCCCCTTTGCGCCGGCACTTATATGGACATGATGTATATGCCCGATGCTTTGAGAGCTGCCATCGAACTTATGGAGGCTGATCCGGGACGTCTCCTTCACAGAAACTCCTTCAATATCGCTTCCATGAGTTTCGATCCCGCCATGATCTACTCAAAAATCAAAGAGTATGTACCTGATTTCAAGATGACTTACGAGCCGGATCCTCTCCGTCAGCAGATTGCCGATTCATGGCCCGATAGCCTCGATGATTCCTGCGCCAGAAACGAATGGGACTGGAAGCCTGAATATGATCTGGATGCCATGACCAAGGATATGCTCGCCAAGCTTAAGGAAAGATTTAAAGCATAATCCTGAGATTCATCTCATTCCCACCATTTGTCATATTCCTTATATAATTCATAAATAAAAAGGCATAAATCAGAAAAAAAGGTTTGATCGATCGATCAAACCTTTTTTATCTTCATTTGTTATACAGTTACGATTATTGTATTTGCACTGTGTTTTATTCATGGTATTAGAAGAAATTTTAATGCTGGCTTCAGGGCTGTGGTTGGGAAACCATAGCCCGAAGATTTTTTATTCCACTTCTTCTCTTTCAATCCCAATTTTTATGGCAATGGGTCGCGTTAAATCCCGATTTTTTTGTAACTTCGCAGAATGAATCGAATTATACTCGTCATACTTGCTTTAGCTACTTTCGCTTTTTCATTGTTTTCCCAGCGATCCGCTTCGGGTCAGGAGAATACATCTGAGAAGAAAAGCTATAAACCGGGCGATGCCTGGACCCTCTCATGGCCTTTGGGAACACATGAGACCTCCACAATCGACACCCTGCTATACGGACTTCACAGGGAGTTCATCCCATCTATGTGCAGCGATGCATGGGCCACCACCGGTTCCTTCTCCGCGGAAGGAATCAACATGATATATTTCGACCGGGCCCCTCGTTCGCAATTCATCTTTGAAGATGCCATCAACCATTGGATTCCCACTTTCTCCAAAGAGAAATTTTATAATGTATATATCCCTATGACTCTTCTCACCTATGATTTCGGAGGAAACCGCAACAATCATAATGACCGACTTAAAGGAGTTTTTGCAGGAAATGTCAACCGAAAGATAGGAGTGGGAGCCAACATTGACTATCTTTATTCAAAAGGATCTTATTCATATCAGGCCGCGAAAAACCTGATATACGGTCTGCAAGGTTACTATAACGGTGACCGGTATGAAATGCAAGCCTTCTTCAATCATTACCATTCAATGAACCAGGAGAATGGAGGAATCACCAACGACCTGTATATCACTGACCCTGCAGAGCTTCAGGGAGGCGTGGAGGAAATCGAGGCCAAGAGTATTCCCACCAATCTCACACGAGCTAAAAACCGCGTGATAGGAGCGGAATTTTATATGAACCATGCTTATAAACTTGGCTTCTGGAGAGACATAACTACTCCGCAAGATACTGTGGACAGGGAGATATTCGTTCCGGTCACCAAATTCCTTTATTCTTTTGACTACCGTTATGGGCATCATATCTTCACCAACCAAAACAGCTCCGAGGGTTCCAAATTTTGGGAAAATACTTATTTCAATTCCTCACAGACCAACGACCAGACTCATTATTACTCTTTCACAAATATATTGGGAGTGGAAATGATCGAGGGATTTCAGAAATGGGCTAAATTCGGCCTGTCGGCCTATGCTGAATATCAGATCGATCGTTTCAGGGTTGAGACTGCGGTGCCATCATCATCGGAAGGCTCATCTCTCACACCCGATATTCCCGGCGTACCTGAGGAACTTGGCAACAAACTTGAGGCCACCCGACACAGGATATGGATCGGTGGTCGTCTGGAGAAAACCAAAGGATCTTTATTGAGATATGCAGCAAATGCCAAATTCGGACTATCGGGTGATGCCGTGGGAGAGTTAGCGGTGGATGGTAATGTGCAGACCAATTTCCGTCTGGCAAAAGACACAGTTGTGATTGCGGCAGAAGGATTTTTCCGGAACACATCCCCTTCATGGATGCTCCAGCATTATGTCAGCAATCATTTCAGATGGGATAATGATTTCGGCAAGACGCGCTCTTTCCGTGTAGGAGGACGCCTTCATATCCCCTGGACAAGAACCGATCTCCGGGCAGGAGTGGAAAATATCCAGAATTACATATATTTCAATTCTTCCTCCCTCCCTCAACAATATGGAGGAAGCGTACAGATTTTCTCGGCGTCTCTTGATCAGAAACTAAATTACAAAATCCTCCACTGGGATAATAATCTCACTTATCAGGTCACATCCAACAAGGATATAATACCTCTCCCCTCTTTGGCATGGTATAGCAATCTATATCTCGACTTTGAGGCTTTCAAGGTGCTGAGGATGCAGATTGGTTTGGATTGGGACTATTACACCAAATACCGAGGACTTGATTATCAGCCGGCTACTATGCAATTCCATGTGCAGGGTGAGAACCCCGTGGATGTAGGTAATTTCGTATTGGCGAATCTTTATGTGAATGCTAAAATCAAGAAAACCCGTTTCTTCATAGTCTGGAGTCATTTTAATCAGGGGCTCCTTGGAAAAAGTTTCTTCTCGCTCCCCCACTATCCGATTGATCCGCGCCAGCTTAAATTCGGACTCTCAATCGACTTCGCAAATTAAGACTCCACCGGAAGATTTTTATATTCGACTTAATGATTAAAAGTTATGTCGTAGAACATCATATTCTTATAAAACAATAAGCCTGTGAAGGCGTTACTTAATAATAAGAATGAAGGGGAATAATATTATTCTCCGCCCAAAATGAAAGATAAGCGAATTTATTAAATACAGATCTAAGAATGAAAATAGAAGAAAAAGACCTTGAGTTGCTCGCTGAAAAGGGTATCTCTGAAGAGAAGTTGGAAGAACAGCTAAAGATGCTCAGTGAAGGATTTCCTTTCCTGCGTCTTGAAGCCCCTGCCACAATCGGCAAGGGAATTACTGAAGTAACACCGGAGATGGAGGCCACAGCTGCCAAATGCTGGGAAGATTTCCTTAATGCAGGCGGAACAGTGATGAAGATGGTTCCGGCAAGTGGGGCCGCATCAAGAATGTTCAAGGATATTTTCTCTTTTGTATCAGGTAAGAAAGATAAGCCGGATAATGATTTCATGAAGAAATTTTTCGATGAAATTCAGAACTTCGCGTTCTATCCCAAACTGAATTTCTTATGCGTCTCTTTATATGGGAAAAGCGTGGAGTCTCTTATTAAAGAGAAGAAATATAAAGAAATTGCAGAAGTTCTTATTGAGCAGATAGGCCTTAATTATGGTCATCTTCCCAAAGCTCTTTTATATTTCCACAAGACTTATGGAGCAGCCCGTACTGCCATTGAGGAACATTTGGCTGAAGGTGCCCAGTATGCTGCCGGAAAGAAACGGAAAGTAAAGGTTCATTTCACAGTTTCTCCGGAACACCTCCCTCTTGTGGAGATGAAAGTGGAAGAGGTAAAGGGATTCTTAGGCAATCTCTATGATGTGGAATATGATGTGACCTATAGCATCCAGAAACCATCCACCGACACCGTTGCCGCCAATCTTGACGGCACCCCCTATAGGGAGGATGGCAAACTATTCTTCCGTCCCGGAGGTCACGGAGCTCTGATTGAAAACCTAAACGACCTTGATGCCGATGTGATTTTCATCAAAAACATCGACAATGTAGTTCCCGATGCACAAAGAGATTCGACTGTAAGGTATAAAAAGATTCTTGGAGGTATTTTGGTAGCTACCAAGCAAAAGATTGATGAGTATTGCCGTTTGCTTGATAAAGATACTCCTTCTGAAGAGAAAATGGAGGAAATCATCAAGTTCCTCAGAAATGTGCTCTGCATCACTAACGATGCCACAGATTCAATGAGTTCGGAAGAGAAAGCCAAATATGCTTTCTCAAAACTCAACCGACCCGTAAGAGTGTGTGGAATGGTGAAGAACGAGGGAGAACCCGGAGGGGGACCCTGGTTGGTTTATAACTCCGATGGCACTGTGAGCCCACAAATTCTTGAAAGCACTCAGATCGATATGAATGACAAACACTCCTCAGAAATGCTCAAGACATCCACTCATTTCAACCCCGTGGATCTTGCTGTGGCGACAAAGAATTTCAAAGGAGAGAAATTCAATCTCCCCGAATATGTTGACAAGGCCACCGGCTTCATTTCAGAAAAGAGCCGTGAGGGTGTAGAAATCAAGGCACTGGAATTGCCCGGTCTCTGGAACGGAGCGATGAGCAACTGGAATACTATCTTCGTTGAAGTTCCTGCAGATACATTCAACCCGGTAAAAACTGTCAACGATCTGCTCCGTCCTGCTCATCAGTAAAATATTTATTAAAAGACCATTCATTATAACACAGGGTCCTGATTTATGAATCAGGACCCCTATTTATTTTCTTGATATTTTACTCACTTCTGCCGAGATTCATCTTTACTGACCCGCTCTTTTCCGGCCTCCTGATGCTTACGCAGAAGTTTCAACTTTTCTCCAAGTTTAAGAGACTCCTTTTCAAGTCGCTTCTGATCTTTGTTGGCAGAATATAAGAGATATGTCATCGTAATCATTTTGGCATTATCATGAGCCATACGCCAGGTTCCCGTCGGCTTTCCACCGTTAAGAAAAGTCACCGTGATTGGATTCAGCTCATTATCGGCTATCAGTTTTGCGATAGAATCCGCATCCGCACCGGTGAAAAGCACCGTATTCAACCCTCCCTGACGATAATTGAGAGCCTGGTCATAGGCCACGGTTTCACTCTCTGCGGTGGCAGAAGGCACATTTACACGTATTCTGTCAAAATTTCCACCCTGAAGCACAGCCACAAGCTCAAGCTGACGGCTTTCGCTCAGACGAGCCACCATCCCGGTGGATTGCAAAGGATAACGATTCTCCCATCCCTGAAATATCATGTACCCTTCCACCTCACGGGCTTTGGATACAGCGCGGAACTCAGGGAGCAAACTTCCTATCTTATCCTGCAGGGATGAAGCCATATCATTGCAGGAATCAATCTGGGACGTTATATTCTTTATTGAATCATCAAGGGCTTCAATATACGATTTCTGGGCGTCAGTTGTGGATTCATTTTTTTTCACACATCCTGAAAGAATCAGAACAGCAACCGACAATAATATCGTTTTTTTCATACTCTCCAATTTATGAATTTTTTATAGGATCACATTCTCGATACCTCCTTCACTCCCGGCACTGTCTTTATCTTCTTCATCAGCGAAGTGAGCTGGCGCTGGTCTGTTATACCGATCACAAGATAGCCGTGGAAGATTCCATCGTGTGAGTCAATGGAGATATTGCGTAAAGAGGTGTTGGGCTCCTTGGCGATTATGGAGGATATATTGGCCACTATGCCAATATCATCGTTTCCTATCACTCTAAGTGAAGCCGAGAGCATACGACCGGTTTTCCCGCTCCAGTCAGCCCGTATGATCCTGTAGGGATAGCGTTCGATAATATGAGCCGCATTGGGGCAATCAAGTTTATGGATCTTGACGGCACCATCAGAAGAAATGAAACCGAACACCTCATCACCATATATAGGATTGCAACACCTTGCAAATTTATAACTGAGACCATTGATAGATTGTTCGCCTATAACCAATACATCTTCGCGCACATTCTCCTCCTGACGAATGATATGATACTCCTCGGCTGAAACCTTCTCAGGCTCCGGATCTGTAGAGGTTGTGAAATCAATATAGGTATTAAGGAATTTTCCTGTGTCGATGCGGTCAGCACCCATCTCCGCAAAAAACTCCAACGCAAACTTATATCCTTGCCGTTTGATAAGTCGCATAAGCTCACCTTCGTCGATCTCCACCTTTCTGTTTTTGGCACGACGCATAAAGGCTTCCTTTCCGATCTCGGCCAATCGCTGCTTCTCCTCGTTCAGACTTTGTTTGATTTTGTTTCGAGCCTTTGAGGTAGTGATGATATTGAGCCATTCCTGACGCGGAGTCTGAGACGTGGATGTAAGAATCTCCACTGTATCACCATTCTGTATCTTATAGCTCAGTTTGCGGTGGGCACCATTCACGATTGCCCCGGTGCAGTGAGCTCCAACATTAGTATGGATGTGGAAAGCGAAATCAAGCACGGTAGCTCCTTTGGAGAGCTTGAAAAGATCTCCCTTCGGAGTGAAGGCATACACTTCATCGCTGAATGCATCCGAGCTTACGCTTTTCATCAATTGCATGGGTCCGGCCTCGGCAGATTCAAGAATGTCGCGTATGTTATTCATCCAATGGTCCGTACTGTCGCCCCTGCCGCCTTTATAGCGCCAATGTGCCGCAAGACCCTTCTCCGCCACGAGGTCCATTCTTTCAGTGCGGAACTGCACCTCAACCCACTTCGATTCCGGCCCCATCACTGTGGCATGAAGGCTCTCATATCCATTGCTCTTGGGGATGGAAATCCAGTCGCGCATACGGGCAGGATTCGCGGTGTACATATCTGCAAGTATAGAATAAGCCAGCCAGCAATCCGATTTTTCCTTATCGGGTGGAGTGTCAAGTATCACCCTGATGGCAAAGAGGTCATAGATCCCGGGGAGATCCACTTTCTGTTTTTTCATCTTATTCCATATAGATGAAATCGACTTGGTACGCCCCTTTATAGTGAATTTGAGTCCTGCTTTCTCCAGATTGGCTTTCAATGGCTCGATAAACGATTTTATATAAGCATCACGCGAGCGCTTCGTCTCATTGAGTTTATGAGCTATCTGGGTGTAGATTTCCCGGTTGGAATATTTCAATGACAGATCTTCAAGTTCTCCCTTTATTTTGTAAAGGCCCAATCGATGTGCAAGCTGTGCATATAGGCAATTAGCCTCGAAAGCTACATTTCTCACCCATTCGTCGTCCGGATGACGGTTAATGCTCCTCATCACCACCAGACATCTCACTATCATAATGATAATCACTCGAATATCATGCGCCAAGGCAAGCATCAGCCCACGAAAGTTATCCTGATTCGTAGCGCTGTTGCGATGACTGTATGCCGACACTAAAGCTATACCCTCTATGAGACCTGCCACATCTTCACCCCATTCGCGGGTAATTGTCTCTTTGGAGAGACTTCCATCCTCATATAATGGATATAAGGAAATTGCGGTTACGATATTAATATCGGGGTCCACCATCTCCGCAAAGGCATTGGCAGTTTTAATAGTGATCAGTGCCCTGCAAAGATGATGACCATCGAAGGCCTTTCCTCCCACCTTCATTCCTCGGATTAAAACAGGGTAAAGCTTCTCTTTATAATCGGATGCAAGCTGAGAATCCATTTTAGACAGCAACGAATCTCGTTCAGAAATAAAATCTCTTAGCTCGGCTATGTTCATTCTTTCGGGTAAAATTTTATCTTCTCGCATAATATATATTTTCATAATCCCTCATAAAATGAAGTTATTTAAACTCCTTCATTAAGTCCGGACTAATTTTCTTAACAAATTTACAAAAAAATTATGGGAAAATTTGGAGATTCAAAAAAAAATGTCTAACTTTGCATCGCTTTTCGGAAGAAGAGCGATTAAAAATGGTGAAATTAGCTCAGCTGGTTAGAGCGTCGGATTGTGGTTCCGAAGGTCGTGGGTTCGAAACCCACATTTCACCC
>CAMWUJ010000100.1 GCA_947177405.1 uncultured Porphyromonadaceae bacterium
GGAGTGCCACTCCGCATTGTTCCTTGGAGAAGAAGAAGGCTGTGGCTTTCTGATCTACCTCGTAGTTGCTGATGATCCAACCCTCAAGATGTGCCTGTGATCCGCCGGGATACACCTCTTCGACTTTCTCCTTATAGCGGTCGGGGAGGCTGTCAACGGCTATGAGAGCATAATTACCAAGACCCTTGCCGGGACGCACGACAATGACCTTGTCTCGCTTAATCCAATTATCATAATTGGATTTCGTAACAATTCCTCCGTCGATCAGTTCTGGATATGATATGCAATATGTACCGTTGCAGTATTCCATTTTATTTTCTCCCTTGTTTTAATTTCCTGTTGCTGATCCGAGCCGATCCCCGGCCGTAAGCCGAAATAAATTCATTATTTCAGGTTCCTTGCCAGATCCTGCAGGGCGAAGATATCCATCACCCCGACATGTCTGTGACTCGATATCAGCTTCCCTTTGTGCCAGAGCTCCCCGTGACCGTCCGCACGGTAAAAAGTCAGCACCGCGCCGTTCCCGAACCGCTGGATCATCCTCCCGTCAGCCGTGTGGATCGTCTCCATCTCAGGAAGCGTCACCATCACGACCCCGCCCCGCTCAAGCGCGGCCTTCCGGATCCTGGAGCGGACATAGGTCGGCTCCTTGTCAAGATCCAGTGCGTTGTAAATCGTCTGGTTCGTTACCCCGAACAGCTTCATCAGGAACGCCCGGTCCTCCTTCGTCACCGCTATCTCTCTTCTCTTTGCTGTCTCAACCATTTTTATTACCTTTACTCAAATTTTAAATTTCAGTTTTTATGAAGCATATTTCCCACTCCGATAAATCATGGAGACTCGTCTGCCTTCTTCACTCTTACGGTAATTCCGAATCTGATCATCCGTCAAGGATTGCCCGTGAGTTGCTGCGTAGTTTTGCAGCCCTGCGAGGACTTGAGTGCGTCTTTGAAGAAAACATCCAAATCTCTTCTCGAATCCCCGGATCCGATGCTCTAAGTGACTTATACACTCGAACAGACATCGTTCATCTCCGTCCGCTAAAGCATTCAGAAGAGTCTGAAAAGTCCATCCGGTATGTACTTCGGCTTCTCTTTCGCCGCTTTTGCGTTCCTGCACCTCTTGTCTTCCATATCTTATCTCCTGATCTGAATGACTTTTTCCCTGTAAATGGTAAGGTTTTGCTTCCATAATCTCACTTATTTAATCGGTTGTTGATTTCCTCTATCGCTCCCTTTAGGGCATAGTGTCCGGCTATAAGAGCATCATAGCGCCTCGACCTGTCGCGCTCATGCTCGTCATGTGTGGCCTCGAACTCTTCAATGATCACTCCCACATCCTCATAGTTACGGATAAGCGTCTGCAATAGCATCCTTACGCCATCCTCTGTCCTTTTCTCTGAATATTGCTTTGTCATATCTTTTCGTTTTTTCGTTTTAGTGGGAAGGGCAGGATTCGAACCTGCGACCTGCTGCTTCTTGGCCATTATGGGTGCGCACCGCTGCTCTGTCCACTGAGCTACCCTCCCGAATTCTCTGGCGCATTTAGCAACGCCGGAGGTTCACATGTCGTGCCTTTCGGCTTTAACCGGCTCTCTTGCCGGAGGATTGCCCTCTCTTGGGTCTGACCCTTCTTATTGCTTTATTATTCACTCACAGCATATCAAAAATATCCATCTGCCTGATGTTCTGCTCTCGAAGCTTCCGGATCGCCCTGTCAGCTATCGCGATCACACGCTCGTCCGGATCTGAATTGGCATACATCCTATATTTTTTGAGTGCTTCAAGTCCCTTCCTCAACCCCTCGCCCAAGGTCCGTCCGGCATTGCTTCTTCGTCCCGTCCCCGGCCATGAGCTGGATCCTCCGGTGGGATGGTGAACCTCGTATGAACTGTAGAACCATCCGTTCTCGGCCTTGGCGATATCTATGCAGATGAAAAACCTATCCGTATTTGCCACCACCACCGATGCCTCCGGAATCAGGGCCTTCCCCTTTTCCATCTTCTGCGGGTGAAGCTCGATGGAACGTATATCCTCCGGCATGTAAAAAGAGCGTCTCCCGATAAGATGGTGGGCTGTCCATAGCTTGACAGCCGATTTCGTCAATCTCTTCACTTTCCTGCCTTCCATATCCTTAATTTTGCCAATTCGCGCTTTTTTCGTATCTTTGGGCGCGTTTGATTTTTAAATCCGATGCAAAGATAAGCGATAATTTTCGCATTACAAAATTTATTACGATATTTTTCGCAATATGTGTAAAATTATATCAAGAATAAATGAGTTGGCAGCTCATGAAGGCATAACAATAGGAGCAATTGAAAAAAAAATTGGAGCCAGCCGGGGTGTTCTGTCAAAGGCAATCAAGAATGGCACTGATATCCAATCAAAATGGTTAGCTCTTATATGTGAGGAATTTCCTCATTTTTCTCCTAAATGGTTACTTTTGGGAGAGGGAGAAATGATTCTCGGAGATATATCTGTGAAAAATATCGCAAATGCGGAAAATATTCACAATGCTATCTCCGTAACAGAGTCTGATCCGACTAAAGGTGTTAACTATGTGCCTCCCACTGCCCCGACTAAAGATATATTCCGTTCTAATCCAGACAAGCATTCCTCACATGAGCAAAATTCATTTGAAAGGATTCTGACCTCCTCTCGCACCCCGGAGGCAATCCCGCTCGTATCTGTCAAGGCTGTCGGTGGATTTGCAGGGCAAAACTTCTCAATTCAGGAACAGGATATTGAGGGATATTACGTCATCCCCAAATTCCGCCATCTCAACGTGGATTTCCTTATCGAGGTCACCGGCGACTCCATGATGCCTCGCTTCTTCCCGGGCGACATAATCGCTTGCTCTGTCATCCATAACCCCCGGTTTATCCAGTGGAACAAACCTTACCTCATAGCCACCCGTGAGGACGGAATGATCGTCAAGCGTCTCCGCCGTTCTGAGGAGCCCGATTCCCTCCTCGCTGTATCCGACAATGAAGAATACGAGCCTTTCGACATCCCCAAATCTGAAATAGATGGCCTCGCTCGAGTAGTAGGTGTAATCCACACTGAGTGAATCCACCTCTTCCATCACCGTTGGCGCGAAGCTGTTTCCGCTCCGACTCTGTCGGGGTTCCCCTACCAACCAAGCGGATACGAAGTGGCATCCCAAAATACCCCTGGTTCGCCCATTTAAGAGGTGTTACCCCCTCAAAATAGGTCTAAAATTTGGCTAAATAACTGATTTTAGTCTTTTTAATAAGGAGTAAATTTGCAAAGTGCAGTATTTGCCTAAGAGTAAAATGCCGAAATCGGGGGTCTATCTCAAAAAATCGGTATTTTAGCCCCCCTCTATCGTACCCCCTAAATACCCCAAATCTGACCGTCTAAACTTTCACAATTGACCGTCTAAACTGACCGTCTAATTGACCGCCTAACCTAAAAAACACCCATTCGAATACGAAAAAAGGGGAGCCGATTGACTCCCTTGTGATTTATCCATTAGAATGTCGCTCTGTGGCCGTTCTAATGCGGTTCTTAGTCCATTCTATCATCTACGCTGTCAGAGCCGCCACGTGGGGCTGTGAGCAGCGTAGTTTGCTGTATTATTGCGCGTTTAGTAACCACAGTACCACCTCCTGATAGTCCTGCGCGGCGCAGATAATCATACCCACACCCCACATCTTCCGGTGTCAGATGATGAAATATGGCCGCTATTGAGCCGAAAGCGAGCGATTTCCGCTTCCCGATCAAGTGGACGATGATGCATTTGGTCTTCCTCATACTCTGAAATTTTCCGCAAATATACACAAATAACCGCTATTTGCAACCTTTTGAATAATTTAATTTTGATTGAAGGCATTAAAAAATCGGCGCAAAGCCGATGAAATCTACCGTCCCACCTCCGGAACCGGTAATGTAAAGACGGTGTCTCCAAACGTAAGGCCAATGTCAGCCTCATGTAAACCTACGACCCCGGAAATGTAAACCAAAATTCAAGCAATGGAAACGCTTCGTTTTTTTCGGCTCATCCCACCATCACTCTCTAACTCGCGCATTTTCAAAGCCTTTCATCAAAAACCGCCGACCTCAACATTGAACGCTTCGTTTTGTGCCCCATATATGGCTACCAATAGAGAATGGAAAAGACACAAAAAATTCGTAAATTTGCAGTATGCAAATACTTATAGCCATACTAATGATTGCCTTTTTTGCCGGTATGATTTATCTAAAGATCAAACTACCTGCAATAAAAGGAAAGATGGGCGAAAAGGGAGTGGCGATGACACTTTCATTTTTGCCAAAGGATGAATACATCGTGTTGAATGACTTAATGTTTAAGAACGGCTCGCGTTCTACACAGATTGACCATTTGGTAATATCCATTTATGGTATATTTGTGATTGAAACAAAGAACTATAAGGGTTGGATATTTGGAAACTCTCATCGAGATTATTGGACTCAAAATATTTGGGGCAATAAATATTCGTTGTATAATCCGCTATTTCAGAACCAAAATCATATTAAATTTTTGATTGCTAAGTTCAGTGAGATAAGGAAATATGCATCTCATCTATACCCTATTGTAGTGTTTCTAAGAGCCTCAAAACTTCAATTGACCGGGGACTGTGAAAATGTACTTTGGATAAATGAATTAAAACCATATATTCGGTCACATAAAGATATTGTTATGACGATAGAGGATTGTCATAATATAGCTTCGATTTTGCAGGCTTTTAATATCGAAGATAGGAAAGAACGTCAATATCATAATGTAAATGTTCGCTCAGCCAAACACTTCCGAGAAGAAAAAATAAATAGCGGTGTTTGCCCTCTATGCGGTGGGAGGCTGATTAAGCGAAACGGAAAATATGGAGATTTTTATGGTTGTTCCAACTATCCACGTTGCCGAAACACTTGTTAAGGATTGACGAAGCGACGGGAGATGTCGCGAGTCAGAGCGTTGCTGACGGTGTCGGCCAACTGCTTTCCGAGATTGTCGGCGAAGAACTCGCGGATATTCATAACCGAGGCAAAGTATTTCCGGGAGAACCAACGTCTGCGCTTACGCTTGTTATCCCTGCCGAGGTCACCGGGATTGCCGCGAGGCGTGTTTGAGCCGACTCCGTAATCGGCATATAGACCGTAAATATTGAACGACTGAGCCAACGTAACCGATGTGAACTTGCCGTCGGCATTCATGCTTACGGCAACCGTTGAGCGGTACAGCGCACCGGTATCAACGACACCAAGAAGTGCGATTTGCTCACGCCATATCTTAATCATTGTATCATTGAAAGCGCGGACGTATTTCTCACGCTCCTGCTGATTCCTGTCGGTTGCCATTGTTTTCCTTGAATATATATGTGGCGTTCACAGCGTCAAGCTGAGCCACATTGACGTACAACTGATATTGAGTTAAGCCGGTTGCGATTAGCACAGGCTTTTTCTCTGAGGCGGTTTCGGCAAAATCTTTCGCTTCGTTAAGCCCGGTGGCTGTTTGATTGTATAATGAACGAACCGCTTTGATTGTCCCCATTTTCTGCGAGGTATCATAGCCTGTTAAATAGAGGTCGTAGATATATTCCTCCTGCGTTTTCTCGTCAAAGTCATGCTCTGACATCCATTCTTCGGAGTTGAACCGTAAATCAGTGTAGCAATCTACGGCAATCTGAAAATAAGCACCTGCTGCACCATTAAAGAAGTATCGGTCAATCTCCGTGAATGTGATGCGAGGGTCAAGGTAGATGCAGTTCTGCTCCAACCTTACCCTTTCGAGAATAAGTTGCGACATAAACTGACGGAACAACTCGCGCATGATCTCCATGCACTCCGTCCGCGCCTCCATATCGTCAGCTTTATGGCGCATAGCCATAAAGACAGTTTTAACTCGACGGGTGCGCGGCGTATTGTTCAATTCCGTATATCCATCGTTTATGTCGGAGACGCAGACAAAAGCATTTTTAGTCTGCATCTGAGCCACCGCTTCCTCAAATCCCTCCAGCCCTGAAACTTGGCAGAAGGTAAAACCTTCAGCGAGTGCAAGGGTGTTGGTGGCGGTAAGTCGCAAGAAAAAAGCCGAAGCGTCCCAACGACCGTTAAGAATCTCATTCATACACTGTGCTTATTTGGAAGTTTTCTCTTTGAGTTCCTTATACTCACGAGCCTGGGCGTCAAGTTCTACAAGGGCACGGTGAGTATCAAGTGCCAGGACTTCGGCTTCTTTGGTAATATCGCCTTTGGTGAGCGCACGGATTTGTGCGTTCATAGCCGCTTCGACATTCATGGAGGGAGCGCGAAGAAGATTGCCGCCGGTGGCGGATTCCATCGGTTGAAAGAAGTCGGAGTATTTTCGTGACATCCAATCTTTAAGCGACGCAAACCAATAGAAAATACTTACCCGCTCGTAAGGCTTAAAGGTAATTTCCTTGCCGTAGAGCGTTGCGCCGAGTTGATCGAGCAATTCATCGTCTTGCGTCTGGAGATAACCTTGATAGAGGTTGTCGCAGATAATGAAGGTCTCAAACGGCACTTCGGAGAAGTCAGCCGTGAGAGCAGGACGGCGGTTAATCTTTGAAATGCGAACCGGCACGGAAGGAATTGAGTCAAGCCAAGCAAGATGCGGCAGTATCTCAGCGAGAGTTAAGGGAGTTGTCTCAAAAAGGAGTTTCCCTTTTTTGAGCAGATAAGCACCTGAGGGTTGTTTCCCTATAACTTTGGTGCCGCTCCATCGGAACAGGCACAGAAGTTTAATTTCATCGGCTGAAAGGTCAGTCGAAAGGAGCTGATAAACAAAGCGCAGTTGTTTATCGGAAAGTTCGTGCCATGCTTGCGGCACGATAAAATCTATCGAGATTGTCTGCATAGGGATATGAGTTATCGTACTATGCAAAAGTATGGTAACTCATAGACCAGGTAAAAGACAGCAAAAGCGACTCCCGAACCGGGAGCCGCTGCCGTGAGCGAGAGGGTCGTTCAATCGCCGTGTAGATTGATTCCGGCGATGTATTCGCCACAGTCGGCGAATTTGAGAAGCACTTGTGAGAGTGCGCCTGAACGGGTCTTGGCGAAGATGTTAGACCATAGGCAGTACGAGTAATCGAGGAAGTGGACGTAGGCATAGAACCTTTTTAATCCTTTGGGGCATTTGAGCGAGTAGTCAGTGAGATTGACGAAGTCGCTGTCTTGGGGGCGTTTGTCTGATTGGATCATATCGAATTGAATTAAGAGTTATGTGCCGTAGCACGTTGAATTTTACGTGCAATAAAGTGAATGTGCATAGGAGGCTGAGAGAGTCAAGGGTCTGCCGGGAAATACTCTCCAAAATGAAGTATTCGCCGGAGTTTACGTAGGCAAATACCATTTTGGAGGAAGATTTTCAGAGCGGACTTGTCTTGCCCTTGACCTGCCGACGCATATTCTAACTTTGCACAGGAAAATCAGTGCTATGTGCCGTAACTCCAATTTGATATGACAGACAAACGACCCTTGCGACGTAGTTATCACTGACTGCCAAATGCCCCGATACCATTAAAAGAAGTAGCCGGAGGCTTTTTTCTCGTTACGGAAAATGGGCGGTGCAAACAGCTTCGCGGTTTCGGAATTATGCCACTCGCTGAATGATTCAGGATTTATCCGTATGTAGTTCACAATATCGGCGAGACGACGAGAATTGAACGACCCCGACCACAGGTAGCCCACAATCTGGGCTTGTGTCTGCCGGACAACCTCACTCCGCTTTTCTGTCAGATCTGAGCGCAGGTTCTCTGCCCGAAGTGCTGACATCAATTCAGGCGACAACCATTCTTCGGCTAACGATGCCTCAAGGTCTATGACCTGTGAGCGAAGTTCCAAGTAACGTTCCCACTTCGAGCCTTGTATCGGACCGGTGGCTTCGATAAGCGAAAAGTCAGGAAAAAGCGTTGCTCCAAAGAATGAGGCTTGTCGGGAAGCGAGCCACTTACTTGTACCCGGCAATTCAGGCAAGAGCGCGGCGATGCAATCGTCGCGATGAGCGAGCATGGAGAAGACAAGCCTATCGACACGAGCCGTACTTGCCGGAGCGAGGTTTGAGGTGTTCACCACCGCAAAACCATTGGGCGAAAGCACAATGTCAAGCGAGGGAATAGCGCGGTGTAAAGCGTCAGCGACAATCAGCCGAGCAGTCAGTATTTTTGTGGGGTTGGTGTCGGTATAGTCGCAGATCGTATTGAATGTAGAAGTTGAACAGAATGTAGTTCTCACCCAGTCCTCGGCAAGGTCAAGAAAGAGCGATAGCCTTTCGATAAAAGGTGTTTCTCCTTTTACCGTGCCGATTATATTGGGTAGATGTAAGCGAAGCTGCTCATCAGTTGTGATTAACTTACTCATTGTCGGTGTCGTTTACATTTGGGAGTTTTACCTGCTTAGCGTCTTGGTGTTCGTCAAGCGTTGTTAGTTGGATAAATGGGATTTCGGGGTGTACGCCCTGCCAACCGTTGAAGCGGATAATGATGCGGTGGACGGTAAAGAGCAGGTCGTGATACGGCTTTTGGAGGGCTTGGGCTATGGTGTATAGCTCGCGCTTGTCGGAGCCGCTGTTGTTGGACTGCGCCTTGCCCGGCACTGAACCGACAAGGTTACTATGCACACGCATAGTAAAGCATATCATATTGATTGCTTCCTGTATGTCGGTTTCCCAGTCGCCGCCCTCTTTGCTATCGTCAATCTTATTGATTACAACGTCGTGCTGTTCCTTGCCGTCGGGAGTGATGTAGAAAGTCGAGAACCATGCTTTGCCGCTGTTCTCGGCACCGGTCAGGAAGTCAAGAATTGTCTGTTTCTCCTTGACAATCCTTTCCTGTTGTTTCTTTCGGTCGGTGATACCTTCGGCACGAAATATTGACTTCCAATATTTCGCTCCGACTTCGATATGATACTTTATTGGAGCGGAATTGCGGAGCTTCGCTTCTTTTGCAATTCCGATAAGCTGCTTGATGTCATACCACTTTCCGCGAAACAGAGCGGCATAATGTGGTATGGGGTAATAAGTACTGTCGGGAGTAGGCACACGGCTTACGACCGCAAACTTGCGGCATTTGCCGGGGCGGGCGAGTTTGTTTTGCAGATCTCGCCACGGCGAAGCCGGATCAAGCAGTTCTATGACCTCGATTTCTTTGTCGGAGGATACACACTTTCGCCAGTTGGCGTAAAGGATATGCGTAATTTTCCCGTTGGAGTCAGCCGGAGTGAATCGGCAATAACAGGCTTCCTTTCTCAGAAGTCGAACAATCTTTGTGCCGTCCTCATTGAGAATCAGCACTGATACGGCAAAGCCAAAGTGCTTGAAGTCCTGACAGACTCCGAGAAAGTAATAAGCGAGGGCATTGTCAAGAAGGAAGTCCTCGACATCGTTACGGATGGTTTCGGATGCTTCTTTGAAGCAGTATTGCAATCCTGACCCGTAGCAGACTTCGGCATTGAAAAGTTGGCAGGTGGAAAGTGTCTCATCTTTCTCAATGAGTCGCATGATGCCGTAAGGCATCAGATTGTCACCACCCCACGGAATATATGAAAGATTTTCGTTGACTATCGTTGGCACGATGTCAACGTCCTCTCGGAAAACGGTTGCCGAGGGAGTTGAGAAAGCTGCGCGACCCTCGAAGCCCGGCACGTTTTCAACGGAGTTGAAATTGAGTTGTGAAATAAGTAAGTCCATAACTTGCTGAGATTTTCAGCGAAGTTATGGACTCTATGAGGTGCGCGAAAAGACACTAATCTTTTTTGTAACTACCGTCTACTATTTGTTTAAGTTCTTCATCGGACACATCTTTAGAAAAGATATAATATACTTTCGTACTTGTAGAACTTGCACCGCCATAAGCACCAACATAACCGCCTCCCGATGTTACGGATTTAGTATCGACTAACTCCCATCCTTGCAGAGACATATAATTTAATGCGCCAATCAGCGATGTAAATTTAAGATCTTTACCATCATCCCCTTTGATCGGCTGGGGCTTTTTGTTAGATCCGTCATCAAGTTTAATGGAATTTTTATGAAATTCCATCTCAACAAAAAGTTTCTTGGCTTGAATGTTAGAGCAAGTCAAGAATAAAATACCGAGAATGAAAATAATCTTCTTCATTAGAGAGATAGAAATAATATAAGTTAAAGAGTGGATTCAGAAAAATCTAAAGAATAAGTGATCATACCGGAGCTATTTTTCCCGATTTTTGCAACTCCTATGAGTTCAGCAAAAAGATCCGTTGTCCAGAATGCGACAATCATTTCCTCTCCAATATTTAACTCTAATGATTTGATTAGTTCGTTAGCTTTGTTGTTACACATAGTTTGTAGTTCTTCAAAGCTATCTCTGGAACTGCCAAGATTGATTGACATCCCTTTTTTTGAGGGCTTGATAGCATCCTCTCTTTTTGCACGTCTATATGAACTCATTGTTTATAATTAGTTTAATTTTCAGTGCAAAGTTAGAGATAAAATCCAAGCATCACAAATAGCGTTTAATTGGCTTTAACATTTTCCGGTATATATGGCTAAGTGACACACATTGATATATTTTAACATAATTTGACAAATATTACAGGAATACTTCAAGGTCATTGACCCGGAAGATGCAGCAGTCGCGGATTTTGCGACATTCGCCGGAAGAAAGCAACTTGACGTTACGCCAACCTCCGTAAAAATTGTATCTTAAGGAGATACAGTTACGGAGTTCAAGAATAGAGCCGTCGGATTTCCACACGGAAA
>CAMWUJ010000101.1 GCA_947177405.1 uncultured Porphyromonadaceae bacterium
AGATTACCGAGATTGGCAGCCGGGGAAAGGAAAATCCAATCAATATCGTTTTCCTTCGTCAGCGTATTGAGATAGAACTCACCAAGAGACTTGACTCCGGGAATCCATGACTCAGGAAGCGTTCCGGTATCGACAAGTCGAAGACCCGGCTTCACAAACAATGTTCCGGCACCACCGACGATGAGCAGACGCGGAACACCTGATTCTTTTGCTCCTTGAAGGATCTTCGGATAGTTCTTCAATGTATCCTCATATAGATTGGGATTAGCCCATCCGGGATTATAGGCGCTTATGATGGCGTCTTTTCCTTTAGCATATTTTTCTATCACGGCAGGATCAGTCACATCACCCTCCACGACCGTGAGATTGGGGTCGGTCACATCTTTCAATTTTTCTGCGTTACGTACAATTGCCGTTACTTTCTCACCTCTTTCGAGGGCTTCATTCAGAAGAGCGCGGCCCACATAACCTGTGGCTCCCAAAAGAACAATATCTTTCATAAAGTCTGCGTTTTTATAATTAGTTACTTTTTGTTATCTTTGCAAATATAACAACAATTTTTGTAACCTGGTTCTCGATGATTCCTACTGAAAGTCAGTATCATCAATGTTACTTTTACTCTCATTCAAAGAGTTTATAAACAAAAATTTTATTGATAAAATGAAGAGATCCGCACTAATAGATGCTTTCGATCCCAAATGCCCGATACGCAACATCCTTGCCCGCTTCTCGGAGAAGTGGGGATTGCTCGTAATTTATACCCTCACACTCAAACCCAGTACTCGTTTCAATGAATTGAGAAAAGGGATTCCGGATATTTCAGCACGTATGTTGAGCGCTACATTAAGCACACTTGTGTCAGATGGATTGGTAGAAAGGCACTCCTATAACACTGTTCCTCCGACAGTGGAGTATTCATTAAGTGAAATAGGAAAGTCTTTGGTGCCATACTTGGAAAGTCTGATTGGCTGGGCAAAAGAATATACCGAACAGATCATAAACCATAGAATTGAAAATTCAAACTAACCGCATCATTAAAATTATACTTGAATATATTGATTTCGGATGATTATGCACCGTGTCGATGACACAAAGCATACTCAGCAGATTCTTTTCGTGTATGTTCCGGCGTAGATGTATTACAGAATATTTATGTTTTAATTAAATTTGCTCCATATTCCTTATTTTATTATTTTTGCGTTTTAATCGGAGGCGAACGTCTTTTTTCATTTCCTTAAATCCCAAGGATGAAGGAAGGCCGTGTGCAATCCGTAAAAAACAATCCAAGTATATGAAGACCAACTTCGACAAGCCCGGACGTCACCTCCCGAGATATATGGTGGCCGCCCTATCCTTATTCACTCTCATACCCGCTGCCACAATCCATGCTCAGGTGTCGGCCTCTCCCGATCGTTTTTCCGCATCGGCGCAAGGATATATCGAGCGTGCCCGCACCATGATCGACGCAGGAAACTACGCCGGCGTGATCGATCAGCTCAAGACCCTCCATACCCGTGATACCGACCTTTCGCTGCTCAATGCCCTCTCTCCCGAGACACGTCAGGAATATATGTATATGCTTGCCGAAGCCCTTTATCAGCGAGGCGACAGCGAATGTCTGACTATGCTGGAGAATTTCGAGCGTGAGTTTCCCGCTTCTCCCTTAGCACTTAACGCCCGGCTCTGCATAGCCGACTTCCATTTCTTCAACAACGACTGGCCGGCTGCCGTGGAGAACTATGAAAAGATTGACTTCGCACGCCTCAACCGATCCCAGATTCCTCTCTATACTTACCGCAAGGCTCTTTCTCTGATCAAGGATAACCGAGGGAGCGAGGCAAGGGGACTTCTGAAGAAAATCTCCTCCAATCCCGAATATAGCAACGCCGCCCGTTTCTACGAGGCTTATCTTGACTATCAGGAGGGCGACCTTGACAAGGCATACGAGGAATTCCTGAAAGTGAAAAGCACCGACGACGGCATTTGTCCCGAATATTATATTGCACAGATCGACTTCGCGCGAGGCAATTATGAGAAGGTGATAAGGAACGGTGCGTCCCTGCTCAAAAAGGATTCCGCCGCTGAACTCACTCCGGAGACCAACCGCATCGTCGGTCTCTCATATTTTAAAGAGGGCGAATATGACAAGGCTTCGAAATATCTCTCGGCATATTTCAAATCAAACCCATCCGATCCTTCGCCGGAAGCGATCTACGCAATGGGTGTGACCGATTATCAGGAAGCCGATTATCAGGGAGCCACCGAGAAATTCGGACAGCTCACCGACCTGAATTCAGATCTCGGTCAAAGTGCATGGCTCTACATAGGTCAGTGCGACCTTAAGACCGGCAATCCCGATGCGGCAGCCATGGCTTTCGAGAAAGCGGCCAGGATGGATTATGATGAAAAAGTGACCGAGACCGCCCTCTTCAACTATGCGGCTGCACTCACTCGAGGAGGGAAGATTCCTTTCTCATCCTCGGCTGAACTGATGGAAAAATTCATTGCATCATATCCCGATTCAGAATATACCCCGCAAATGGAGGAATATCTTGCCACGGCCTATTACAACGACCGCAACTATTCCAAGGCTTTGCGCAGCATCAACGCCATAAAACGTCCCTCCGCAAAGGTGCTGGCAGCCAAACAGAAGATACTGTATGAATCCGGAGTGGAGAGCATGGTCAACAACCGTCCCCAAGAGGCGGCGCAATATCTGAAAGAATCAATCTCCTTGGCTTCCCACGACCGGGATATAGCCGCACAGTCGCAACTATGGCTCGGAGATGCCCTTTATGCAAGAGCTGATTTCAGAGGAGCGCAGGATGCCTACCGCAAAGCCTCTCAGCAACTCAAGACTTCATCCAACCGCACTCTCGCCCTTTACGACCTTGCATATTCATCCTATATGCTCAATGATTATCAGGCTGCGGCAAAGGAGTTTGCCAACGCCTTGGCTGCCAACCCATCTCTGCCGAAGCCTTTGAAGGATGATGCGCTGATACGCAGGGCCGACTGTCTGTATTATACCGGCAACTACGGCGAAGCCCGTAACCTTTACTCGCAGGCTATAGCTGACGGCGCCGCGGATGCCGACTATGCCAGCTACCGCCACGCAGTGATGCTCGGTTTAGGCAACGATCTTAAAGGGAAAATCAAGGAGCTTTCTGATCTCGAATCCCGATACCCGGGATCTAAATGGATTCCGGGAGCTACTCTTGAGAAGGCCATGACTTACGAAGGGATGGGACAAGCTGCCAATGCCGCCGCTACTTATAAGGAGGTTGCTCAGAAATATCCCGATGCCTCCCAGGCACGCAAGGCTCTACTGAGTCTCGCTCTCACGGATGTAAAGAGCGGAAAGGGAGCCGAAGCCGCAGAAGCTTACAAGGAGATCATACGTCGTTGGCCCTCAAGCGAAGAGGCGGCGATGGCCAACGATGACCTGAAAAAATATTATGCCTCCACCGGAGAATTGAGTGAATATGCCGCGTTCCTGGCCGGTGTGCCGGGAGCAAGTCAACTCGATCCGGATGAGATGGAGAAGCTGACTTTCGACGGAGCCGAAATCGCATATACCGACAACAGCAGCAATATCAATCTTCTTCGGAATTATGTAAGAGATTATCCGGATGGAAAATATCTGGCACAGGCTCTGCTCGACATAGCTTTCTCCCTGCGAGAGCTGAAGAAATACAGCGAGGCTGAAGAGACCTTGTCTCGTCTGATAGCATCGCGTCCACATTCGGTGCAGGCTCCGGAAGCTCTTCTGATGAAAGCCGAGCTGCTGGAATATAATCTCAACCGCCGGAAAGATGCGTTGATGGCCTATCGCGAGCTTGAGAAGATGGCTCCGCAGGAATTCGGAGCGGAAGCGGCAGCCGGAATCATGCGTACCACTACCGATGCCGACGAGCAACTCGAATATGCCCGCAAGACGCGCAACAGCGGCGGCCTGTCGGCCGACCTCACCGAGGAAGCTTCCTTGATCGAGGCGGAAGCACTCTTGAAACTCGGTCGCCACAACGAAGCCGTGAAGATTCTTTCATCGCTTGCAGCCAACCCCGCAAGCGAAGCCGGAGCAAAAGCGGCTGTGAAGTTGTCACAATATTATCTTGATTCCAAGCAATACTCTCTTGCCGAGAAAACCGCGCTTGCTTTCACAGATGCCGGGTCGCCTCACGAATTCTGGCTGGCAAAAGGTTTCATAGCCCTTGCCGACGCATATCATGCGCAGGGCCGAAACCTCCTGGCCAAAGAATATCTGCAGTCGCTCAGAGACAACTATCCCGGAAACGAACCGGAAATAATGAATGCCATCTCCTCACGTCTAAAATCCTGGAAATAATGAAGACTTCCCATATATCCTTGCTCCTCCCCTCGCTGGCGATCCTTGGCTCACTGCCGGCAGCCGCTCAGTTCGACCAGACCATCTCGGTGGAAGGCCGATACACTCCGGAGGTGATACGTCTCGACCGTATCAACACTTTTCCACGTCAGGAAAAGTTTGCCCTTGAGACCACTCCCCTCTCCTACGATGCCAAAGGGATCCCGGCCGCTTTCGCCCCGAAGCTATATTCAATGTCGGCCACCGGTTGGCGCGACACAAGGAAAATCTCCAACAAGCGCGGCTATCTCGACATCGGTGCCGGATCGTGGCTGAATTCCACCCTCTCGGCAGGATACCGGTTTATCGATGATGAAAATTCGGTGTTGGGGTTGAGATTTCAGCATAATTCCACTTCACTGTGGAAACCCGGGATATCGCCACTTTTCACCGATACACGCCAATACCGCTATGATGAAGCCCTGGGAATATATGGTTCACACATTTTCAAGGGAAGCGGACGCCTTGATGCCGCTGTAGATTATCATATCGGGAATTTCAATTACTACGCGCTCAATCCTGTCATCAATCCTGCCGGTGAACTGAAGATCCCCACCCAGACCCTCAATGACATCTCCGCCCGCATCGGCTGGCAATCGGCTGCCGGATCAGATGCCATCTCCTGGAATGTGGGAGCAGGCGCAAGATATTTTGGCTATCGCCGGATGTATGATCCTTCTATCGAAGCCATTAGCAACAGCTATATACTCAATAGTATCAAGCCAACACGCGAGACGGATATCAACCTGAAGGCCGGTGTGACCTTCCCCCTCGCTGAGAAATCGACGGTGGGAATCGACCTTAACGCCGATGCAGTGATGTATAGCGGAGCAGATAAGAGTAGCCCGACTGATGCATCCGAGAGCATATACGAATCTCCCGGCACCTACGGTCTTATCACCCTAACTCCATATTATCGTTTTTCCATCGATCGTCTCAACATACGCCTCGGCGCCGACGTGGATATCGCTGCCAACGCGCGTAAATATCCCGGCGGAGACCGTTACGACACATTCCGCTTCGCCCCCGATGTGATGCTTGATTATGATGCAGGAGGAGCCCGTTTCTTCCTCCATCTCCTCGGAGGCAACCGCCTCCACACCTTGGCTACCGGATCGGAGCTGAACTATTACCAGCAGCCTTTCATCCTCAGCACCGCTCCCACCTATACTCCTCTTGATGGAGAGTTAGGGGTATCTTTCGGGTCATTCTCCGGCTTCTCTGCAGGACTGAAGTTTGCCTACAGGATTTCACGCGGTGAATATTTAGGGGGATGGTATCAGGAATTGCTCAACTGTGGTCGCGACCGGATGCAGGTTCCTGCCGGATTGCCGGAGACCTACAACGGCTTCGCCTCCTCTTATTCCTTTCTTGGTGATGAGACCTGTAACCTCCACGGTTATAGCCTCGGAGCCGACCTGAGCTATGATTTGGGTAAGATCTTCAAGATCGCAGCCTCCGGATATTACAGTGCGCAGAATGGAGAGAAAGGTTATTTCAACGGTCTTGACCGTCCTCGATGGGTGGCCGACATATCAGCTCAGACCAATCCCTGGAAAACATTGAAATTCATGATTTCATATAACTACCGCGGAGTGAGACAATCCTATATCCGGGGTTCCTATCGCAACGACAAGGGCTTCAGGGAGACATTCCTGACCTCGTCGCGCCTGCCTGATATCACCAATCTGAATTTCGGCGTATCCTATTCGTTCACCGATGCATTCTCGATATGGCTGCAGGCTGATAATCTGTTAAACCGTAAGGTGGATATCCTTCCCGGCCTTCTTTCACAGGGAATCACATTTGCCGGTGGTGTCGCACTGATCTTCTAAAAACCATTGTTTCCCTATTTTTGTTGAATTAATAAACAAAAGATAACTATGGCAGAAACTCTGACACTCACATATCTCAATGAAGACGACAAGGCCTATGGTCTTGCCGGAATGGCTATTTCTCTGGCCGCTCTCGATGCGATGGATTTCGTGGCCGATATATCGTTGGATTCCGACGGCCCGATGGTGAATTTTTCCCAGCAATATTATAATCCAGCCTCACCGGCTGTATCGGTAAAAACAAACTGGAACAATCTGCTGCATAATTTCTATATCACCTCAGCGATGGTGCTTTCCAATGTGATGGCCCGGTCGATAGTAAGGATGCACCAGCCTGTTCCTTCAGAGCTGCTCGATTCCATATATGCCGAGATCACGGAGGAGGGAAAGGAGACCTGCTCTTTGGAGGAGGATGAGATAGAGAATATCTACAACCGCACATCAAGCTATATGCGGCGTATCTTCAACAATCCACGCGTGATGCCGGCCATTGATGAATTCGCGCGGACGATATCACGCCGACGCACTCTTTCGGGCAATGAGATTCTTGATGAGCTCCGTATGCTCCAGATAATCTGAGCTCCCGGGGTAAAGAAACAACAACAAAATTTATTCCTCTAATAACAGTGGCATTGAACTAATTTAGCTAAATTCGTTCAATGCCACTGAAGGAATTTAGCTAAATTCGTTCAGTGCCACTGAAGGAATTAAGTAAATAAATGTTAATTTTTATACTTTAAATCATAAATTCGTTAGGTATTGTCTTAATTTATATATCTTTGCAAATAAAACAAAGAAATATATGAGTCCCATTATACCACGCCTCTTGGAAAGTGAAATTGAAAAACGTATCCATCCTCAGAAAGTAATGTTAATATATGGGGCACGAAGAGTGGGAAAAACGGTATTGCTTAAAAACCTGATCAGTAACTTTAATGGTAAATCCCTTCTCCTGAACGGAGAAAGCAGTGAAGCATTGAATATGCTCCGAGACAAAAATATTGGGAATTACCGACGATTATTTTCCGGATTAGACCTGTTGGCAATTGATGAAGCCCAGCATATACCCGATATCGGCTCAATTCTGAAACTCATAGTAGATGAAATAGAAGGGATCAGGGTAGTTGCTACAGGTTCTTCGACTTTTGATCTTCAAAATAAGGTAGGAGAACCTTTAGTGGGTCGATTCTCCCAATTCATGCTTACACCTCTATCCATAGAGGAGCTTGCAATAAAAGAAAGCGGATTCGAAACCATTATAAGAAATGATAACCGGTTGATATACGGGTTATATCCCGAATTGATAGGAATAGAGAATGACTTTGAGAAGAGAGAGTATCTATCTGATATTGTGGATTCCTATCTATTGCGCGATATATTGATGTATGACGGGCTTAAACATTCCCAAAAATTATTTGATCTTCTGCGACTACTGGCTTGGCAAGTGGGTAGCGAAGTATCGGTAGATGAATTAGGTAAAAGTCTTGGATTAAGCCGTAATACAGTGGAGCGCTATCTCGATCTTCTGCAGAAAGTTTTTGTTATATTCAGAATCGGAGGGTTTTCACGAAATCTGAGAAAGGAAATTACAAAAAGTGGGAAATGGTATTTTCAGGACACTGGTATTCGAAATGCCGTGTTGAGTGATTTCCGACCGTTCCACCTACGTCCGGATTCAGAAAGAGGGGCACTATGGGAGAATTTCATCATCAGTGAAAGATTGAAACACAAACTCAATCATAAGCAACCTATTAACCATTATTTCTGGAGAACTTACGATAAACAAGAAATTGATCTTATTGAAGAGACAGATGGTGTGCTATCCGCATTTGAAATCAAAGCAGGCAAAGCAACTCCGAAAATACCTAAAGCCTTTGCAGAAACCTATCCCGATGCTTCTTTCTCAGTAATCAATAAAGATAATTTTCTTGACTATATCTCATGAAGCCTCTTCTCATAGGTTTCGTTCTGTCGTAAATTATAACGTACCAAGGCTATACACCATGATAAAAGACCGATCCAATGTAAAATGGCTCCCAAAAGTTATTTGTCTAACTTTTGGGAGCCACTTAGACTCATTCAGGGAAATATGTTAGATTGCCTCCATAGAGTGAAGTTACAATTCCGATAGTAGCCATCGGGATAGAGGGATAACATTGATGGTGAGATCCTCGTAAATTAGTGTTTCGGAGTGGGAATAGGTAACAATCTGAGCTTCCCGCAATCCGTATAGCCTGTGGAACTTCAGCAGGGCTCCCGCCTCTCGATCGATTGATTCTTGTGATGAGAGAGCAAATGATGCCTGTATAGCTCTTTTTGATTCAGGAAGATAGAAGTCGATTTCCATTTCCTTATTATAAAAATAGATTTTTTCTCCACCCGGACGGAAACTACCGCGATAGAGAGTTGTGGCAACCATATTCTCAAGCAAAGCTGTGTCGCTGTCATATAGAAATATATTCAACAACCCGTTATCGATGAAGTAGTGCTTCTTAACTGTCGCCTTCTCCGCAAATTTGGAGGCATAGTTTTCCATTTCAAACAACAGGCATGCATCACGGCAGAAACCCATATAGTCAGAAATAGAAGCAGTGTTGGTACTCACACCGGCTGCTTTAAGCATATTGGAGATACGTGTATAGGATGTAGGCGTCTTGATATTTTCAGCCATACGTCTGATAGCCAGACGCAATGCCTGTTCGTTACGTATTGAATTACGCTGTATTATGTCGGCAAGAATAATCTTTTCATACAGTTCATTGAGCCAGTGACGTTTATTGACATACATCATAAGTTCAGGAAATCCTCCCCATTGAAAATACTCCTTCAGATAGCGTTCGATCTCTCCACGTTTTTTCCCAAATTCCCAGTCAGATGTTATCTCAACGTTATTTGCATGCAAATACTCACGGAAAGAGTATGGGAATACCCTTAAGCTCATATACCTGCCTCCAAGACGGGTAGCAATATCGCGACTCAACATTTTGGCATTGCTTCCTGTGATATAAATCCGATATTTCAGGTTAGCCATCCTGCGCGCAAAATGCTCCCATCCATCGATATTCTGTATCTCATCGAGAAACAATATCGGCTTCCCCTCATATAAATCTTCATAAGCCTTCAGAATCTCCCCTAAATCCTCCGACTTGAATCCCTGAAGCCTCTCGTCATCAAAATTCACAAAAAGCATTTCCTTCAGATTATGTCCTTCAAGAAGGAGCTTTTTTGCCTGTTGATACATCAGATATGATTTTCCGCATTGCCGGATACCGACAAAAACATATCTCCCATTGCTTTCCATATCAAAAAGGCGCGTGACGAGGGTAACATCCTCTAAAACCTCCTGACCTTCCTTTATTATAGACTTCAGAACTTCCCTATTCATATTCATGAGTATCTCTTGAGATTTTCCACAAAGATACGAATTTGTTTATTATAAATCAACAAAACATATCGATTTTGTTGATTAGTAATAAACAAAACATGGACATTCTGTTTATCTACAGCCAACAAAAGATATAAATTTTATAGTAACTCTTGACTTCGGCTACCAGAATAGGTGGAGGCAACTACTTTTAATGTGCTTCCATTTGTTCAAGATATTCTGAGGCTGAAAGAACCGGAATATTCGAGAAACTAAAATCTTTCTGATTTCGAGTGATAATACAGTCGCATCCTGCGTCCTTGGCACAACGATATTGCAATGCATCCTCAAAATCAGAAGCATTTAGAGCCAAGGCTTTCTTTATCTGTTTGCCATTATTCTCTACAATATTAAACAGTTCGCTTATCATAGTCAAGTTGGTATAGAGCAATTCATGAGGAAGTTTTCTTGCAATATAAGCAAAATTGGCTACTGAAAGAAAACTAACATAGAATTTTATCTTTCTACGTATGCCCTCTGCAAGAAATTCCTGACAGATCGGTTTATATTCTTCTCGTAACAGATAATCTGCAATAAAATTAGTATCTAAAAAAGCTTTTTCATTTCTCCATTATATACTTTGTTCTTTCATCATTCATATCAATGATTGACGAGTCTATACTATTACTGAGTGCCTTCATTTTTGAAATCCATGCCTCCGTCTTTTCATCATCCATTTTATCCTCCTTTTTTATCGAGGCTTTGAGGACGCCTTTCATGTTCTCAATCATCCGACGAAGCAGTTTGCTGTCGGCATCCTTATCAAGTGTTACTACAATTTGTGTCATATTTTTTATTTTCTAAAAAAATAAATTATTGAAGTTGATTTAGAAGTCGTACATTTGCACGATTAAAAAATTTTAAATATATTGATCTTCAAATTTC
>CAMWUJ010000102.1 GCA_947177405.1 uncultured Porphyromonadaceae bacterium
GAGAACAGCAGAGTCAGGAGATTCTCTTTATTCTCACCAATTAATTGACAGGAGAACAGGAGAGACAGGAGATTCTTTTCATTCTCACCACTTAATTGACAGGAGAACAAGAGATACAGTAGATTCTCCTTATTCTCAACAATTAATTGACAGGAGAACAGCAGAGTCAGGAGATTCTCTTTATTCTCAACAATTAATTGACAGGAGAACAGGAGAGACAGGAGATTCTCCGTATTCTCACCAATTAATTGACAGGAGATCAGCAGAGACAGGAGATTCTCTTTATTCTCAACAATTAATTGACAGGAGAACAGCAGAGGTTGGAGATTTATTTCCCCGGAGGGGATAAACCTTCTTAAACCGGGGGTTGGCGAGGTACGAGCCTACCCCCGGATACCATATATCTCACCCTCTACCCCGGAGGGGTTGCACTTTGACAACCGGATTTTATCAAAAATGTACAAATAGCAACGAGAAAACATTATTTAAGATGAACGAATTATAGAATAATCTCATTTATTATCCTCTCTTTTCCACTAATCTATTACAAGGCTATGGGGCATCGAGCTCCATACCTTTGCTGCGGAAGCTTGGAAGCTCCCGCCCCCTTCACAGCCTCGAAGTCGCCTTAGGTAATTGCTTTTCACAATCCCTGACGGTACCCCTTACCGGAAAAAGGGGGCGGGAGCTTCCAAGCTTCCGCAGCTACTTTTCCCGGCTCGATACCGGAGAAAGTGGCTTGTTATCTGATTCCTCACCAGCATCGTTTTATAACTATCTCGAATATCGCTTTGTGAATATAAGAAAAAATTATGCCCGCGTGATGTATGATACTTCACATCTTGAGATTAGAAAGTAAGGATGCAAAAAACGGGTATGTCGCAATTGACATACCCGTTTTTCATATCTTTTTATCTATTCTCAGAGGAGCGAAACCGAACGTCGGATAAATGCCGAGAGGGCTTCTCCTTTCAACAGGCCGCTCTGAAGAAGTGCGAGATCGATGATCTGCTTTACATTGGCCACACCGGAAGCATATTCCTTGATGACATTCTCTTCACGCTCACGATCCTTGCCAACCTGATCCTCAAGATCCGATACCTGCTTATTGATGGCATCCTTATCAGCATCCTTATCATCAAGCTTCTTGCGGAGATCCTGGATATCATTATTATTGGTTTCGATATCCTTGCGTATGGGAGCTAAGACCTCCCCTACCGATTTCTCGGCATCCTCAAGAATCTTCTTCACAGCCGGTTGCTCAGTATTGAGCACCACAGCATACATATCAGGCATATCGCCATAGAAATTCATGCCGGGCTGCATGGCTGCCATGTCTTTCATACGACGCATCATCTCGTTTTGAGTCACTGTGGCTGGCGCATCGTTGGGTGAAAGAGCTGTATATTCCACAATAAAATTAGCCTTCTCTATTTGTGGCAACTGACTCCGGAAGATCCCGGTAAGGATATCTGCCTGAAGAGGTGTAAGATCAGATTTCTTCTCATCCTCTTTCCTGATGAGTCGCTCGGGTGTATCGGAATCGACACGCACGAAACGAGTCTTTTCAAGCTTGCTCTCAAGCAGACCGATCACGTGCTGATCAAGCTGTCCATCCATGAGAAGAACGTTATATCCCTTTTCTTCTGCACCGAGGATATAAGCATGTTGAGCTGTCTTATCGGTAGCATAAAGATAGATCACATCACCTTGCTTGTCGGTCTGGTTGGCCTCCACGAGAGTGCGGTATTCCTCAAGAGTGAAATATTTACCATTCACATCCTTAAGAAGGAAGAACTTCTTGGCCGATTCAAAGAATTTTTCATCGGTGAGCATACCATATTTGATGAATACCTCGATGTCATCCCACTTGCTTTCGAACGCAGTGCGATCCTCCTTGAACATCTTGTCAAGTTTCTCGGCCACCTTCTTTGAAATGTAGGAGGATATCTTCTTCACCTGCTGATCGGCCTGGAGATAGCTTCGGCTCACATTCAAGGGGATGTCGGGAGAATCGATCACACCCTGCATGAGCATCATGAATTCGGGAACCACTCCCTCCACCTGGTCGGTGACATATACCTGATTGCAATATAGCTGGATACGATCCTTACGGATATCAATATTGCTCTTTATCTTAGGGAAATAAAGGATACCGGTGAGATTGAAAGGATAATCCACATTAAGGTGAATCCAGAACATCGGATCTTCCTGACCCGGCATCAACTCATGATAGAATTCAAGATAATCCTTGTCGGTGAGTTCGGAAGGCTTCTTGGTCCAGAGAGGCTCCGTGGCATTGATCACACGATCCTTGTCGGTATCGACATATTTGCCATCCTTCCATTCCTGCTCTTTGCCACTTATGACAGGCACAGGAAGGAACCGGCAATATTTCTTAAGAAGGGTATCGATTCGCACCTGTTCCAAAAATTCCTTATTATCGTCGTCGATATAAAGAATCACGTCGGTGCCTCGTTCTGCTTTATCGATCTCCTTCATTTCATATTCGGGAGATCCGTCGCATACCCATTCCACAGCCTTGGCGCCCTCTTTATATGAAAGGGAGCGGATCTCAACTTTCTTAGAAACCATGAAAGCGGAATAGAAACCAAGTCCGAAATGACCGATTATGCTGTTGGCGGTATCCTTATATTTCTCCAGGAATTCCTCAGCTCCGGAGAAAGCTATCTGATTGATATATTTCTCAATATCTTCGGCATCCATTCCGATACCATGATCGGAAACGGTAAGTGTGCCGGCTTCCTTGTCGATTGTGACCTTTACATTCATCTCGCCCAAAGTGCCTTTGAAGTCACCAAAGGAAGCGAGTGTCTTGAGTTTCTGGGTTGCATCAATAGCGTTTGATACAAGCTCACGTAAAAAAATTTCGTGGTCACTATATAAAAACTTTTTAATTACGGGGAAGATGTTTTCAGTTGTTACCCCGATTTTACCTGTTGCCATAATTATATGTTTTCTATCGTTTTATGTTTTTATACTTATTTCAAATAGTGTGCCAAATTCTTAGGATTAACTATCCAACTTGTTTAAACCTATTTTTTGAAGTTGTTTAAACTTCAATTATATAACATTCGAGCTTTGTAAATCTCCTTCAACGTTAAGTTTTATTAAGACCTCATTCAATAATATTTGTTGTTTCGGTTTAAAAGTAAACACACTCTTAAAGTTAAAAGTTAACACACTCTTAAAGCTCTCTGTTTGAAAGAATTTTATCCTTTATTATTTCAAAATATTAGTAAGAGATTCAATTAATGATAAAAAAATTTTCTTTTTGAATTAATTTTTGTAAATTTGCAATTGGATTAGTTTACCCTTTTTGAAATTAAAGGCGATATAATCCCCGTAAAATCAAAGAAACCGTGACAACTACAGGTTTAACTATACTTCTAACTTATTGTTAACTAACATAATGAAACTAATAGCAATTGCACTTGCACTAATGACTGTCTTCACATGCTTCGGCCGTGTCAATGAGTCCGACTCAGTGAAGGTTTATTTTCGTGCGGGGCATTCCCAGTATGATCCGGCTTTCAAAGACAACCGGCAGGCTATGGATTCCTTTATGGAAACACTTTTAAAAGCTTATTCAGACAATAATATAGAAAGTATAGCCGTTAGAGCATATACATCTCCGGATGGAACGAGCAAAACTAACCAACGGCTGGCTGAACTTCGATGTGAGACAATATCGGATTATATCTCGTCCAATATCGGTGTGCCAAAATCGAGCATCAGAGAAGTTCCCGTAGGGATTGACTGGGAAGGACTTCGTGATCTCGTAGCTGAGACACCCGGTGTTCCGTCAAGAAACGCCATACTTGATATACTTGACAATACCCCTGTCTGGACTTTCGACAGGAAAGGAAAAATAATCGACGGGCGTAAAAATCGTCTAATGAAACTTGCAGGTGGTTCCCCCTACCGATGGATGCTCACCAATCTTTTCCCTCAATTGCGAAAGGGTGTTGTTATTTCCGTAATTATGAAAGATAACTCCAACGAGAGTGATCCGGATGATCTATTAAAACTTGATGAAAACACAAAACCTGATGAAAAGAACGAATTAAATGAAAACATCACACAAGATGCCCCCTCCGGGGATTCCGATTTACTTCAATCTTCTGAGACTTCAGAACCACCACACACTTCTATCCTGATAGAAACTCCTTGCCAATCAAGCGGAAATTTCGCCATAAAAACCAACCTTCTCTATTATCTGGCCCTAATGCCCAATATCCAGTTTGAGTGGATGTTCCACGAAAAATGGTCAGTGGCTCTCGAAACAGGATGGGCCTGGTATGCTAAAAATACCTCTCATAAGGTGTATCGATTGGGAACTGTCTCTCCCGAAGTGAGATACTGGCCGATCAGCCACTCTAACTTTCATGGTCTCTATGTCGGATTATTTGGCGGCATAGGGATTTACGACCTTTCCAACGGCAAGAAAGGCTATGAAGGGGAAGGGGGCATGACCGGGGTGTCATGCGGATATTCCTGGCCCATTGGCAAACACCTCGCGCTCGATGCAGGAATCGGTGTGGGATACATGTATACAAAATATAAGGAATACCGGCCATTAGATGGTCACTTCCTTTATGTTCAGACTAAGAAATTAAACTATTTCGGCCCTCTTAGTCTTCGACTATCACTGTCCTGGATTATTCCTAATTGTAAACAGTCTTCAAAAGTAAAATCGGTAAAATGAAGAAGAACAGACATATTTTCCCTTTTTTGGCTGTAGGTCTCCTCATACTGCCGATTCTGGAATCATGCAGAACCGAGATTTGCTACAACCATTTCCCAGTGGCTGATATCTCCCTTTCCTGGGAACAGGAATGGGAACGCGATTACGGGTTGTCATATTCTCTGGCATGGGATAAAACTTATTATGGTTTTGATTATAATGAGATTCGTCCCGAAACTCCTGAATGGGTCTCATTGATCAGATATTCGGAAGACGGATCTGTTTCAAACGAAAAATATTTTTCACCAAAAGGTGGTCAGCTGATCCTCAATTCCGAAACCGACAAGTCATTCCTTTTTTATAATGGAGACACGGAATATATCGTCCTCTCCGACCTTGCATCCATGAACCAAGCTCGCGCCACAGCCACAACGCGTACCCGTGCTTCTATCTCCTATATCATGGAACGCCATCCGGGTGTACGATCCATGAACCCTCCGGATGTATTGTTTTCGGCTTACCTCAATCCTATTCCACATGTTGAGATACACCAAACAAAAGAGATGCCGGTAAAGATGCAGCCTTTGGTTTATACCTATATCATCCGCTATGAATTTGAGGAAGGCATCGAGCATGTGGCTCTCTCAAGAGGTGCGTTGGCCGGTATGGCAGAATCAGTCTATCTGCGCGATGGAAGAACATCCGACGAGACAGCTATAATCCTCTACGACTGTGAGGTAAAACCTTACGGTTGCGAGGCCCGGGTGAGATCGTTTGGAGTGCCCGGATTCCCGGATAAATATTATGGACGTGCCTCATCGGGAGAACCCGAAGGTCCATATACACTTAATCTTGAGGTTATGCTGAAAAACGGCAAAACGGTCGAATTCAATTATGATATCGCCGATCAGATGAAAAAGCAGCCCCGAGGAGGAGTGATAAAAGTAAACGGTATCTGCATCAAGGATAGCACCGCAACCCCTGACCCGGTGTCATCCGGATTTGATGTCGATCTTAACGGCTGGGGAAACGGAGAAGATGTGGAATTACCCATGGATCCGATCGAACCCCTTGATTGAGAACTTTAATTTATAAGTAATCACTTGATAATTAAAAATATTACATAAATCAAAATTTCTACAGCAATGAAAACATCGTTCTATTTTCTGGCATTGAGCGCCCTCGCATTCTCTGCCTGCACTTCGGAAGAAGTAGTTGATGTTGGTGTTCAAGGCAACCCGATCGGTTTTGAGAACGCCCTATTGAAACAGAGTCGTGCCGGTGACCAGGCAAAGCCGGGCGACTTGACTAACAGTAGCTTTGATAAATTCCTCGTTTATGGTTATTATACCATGAAGGATCAGTCGAACAATCCTGTCCAGGTTTTTTCCGGTGAGGCCGTGACAAAGAAAGCGGATGGTTCATGGGGATATAATAATACAAGATTCTGGGTTCCGGATGCAAACTATTGTTTCTTTGCATATAGCTGTGCAGATATCGCTCTTGACAATGTATATGGAACCGTCGGATTGAGCCTGAATGTAGGCGAAAGTGAACGCCAGATGACAATTTCCGGCTTTAGATGTGATCAAACGCACAACCATGACCTTATTATTGCTCAGTCGAGAAATCACGTCGGGCAGGCGATTACCGAAGGAAACAAGACCCCGAACGCGAATGTTGCCCTTAAATTTGAACATGTCCTGACAAAGATCGATGCTGTCTTCACCAGTGAATTTTCAGGCGAATACGATATTGTGATAAAGGATGTGAAAATTGTGAATTTCCGCAATATCGGTTCATTTGCCAGCAACGGCACAAAATGGACTGCCGAAAGAGAAACTAATTCTACCGGAGCTATTATTCCCGCAAGCCTCCAGCTTCCTTTTTCAGATATTGAAGGCGTAGCCAATGCACAGGAAACAGAGGGAGTAAATGGTGTGGATAGAGTGAAGAGACCGGAAAAGAAGGCCAAGACCGGCAGTGTATATGTGATCCCCTATTCTTATTCACAGAATGATGTTCAGATCACGTTTAGCCTTGATATCTATAAGGGAAGTGAACACACACCGGCAAACTTTGTGATGGGACGCAATATGACCGGTACCTGGAGTCCGAACTGGGAGGTTGGAAAATACTACACTTATAATATCCGTCTGACCGGTACGGTGACCAATCTCCAGCCTATCGTATTCGAGACCTCTAAAGACATGAACCTTGATGACTGGACACCCGGAGGAAGCACTGCAACTGATATTTCCTTCTCGGCTAACTAAAATATCTTTTTATTTCAATCAGCGTAGGCTCATGAATCGGTGGCTTACGCTGATTGAAATAAAATTCTTCTATGACAATTGCTGCCTATAGGCAATATTTTTTTAAGTTGATGATCCTAATTTCTTCATCTAATGGATGCTAAACTGACATATTTACAGTTGCTTTCATGCATGGCATGCGTAGCGTGCACACTCTCTTCTTGCTCTGCCGACACTCCCGAGCAGACAGAGACCGGGAAGGGCTACGAGATGTCGTTTGATGTCTCAGGGTTGTCGCGTGGCTCGGTCACAACCTCTTTCAATGAGTTTGCTGTTTATGGCGACTCAAAATCTATGGAAGATCTTAATAGCGATCATAAAATCCTTTTCAATAAAACTGTAGTCAAGTATAAAGACGGCAGTTGGAGCTATGATGGCACTCAATATTGGCTGCCGGGAAATGAACATTCATTCATAGCCATTTCTCCGGTGTCGGCAGTTGAAAACGCCAACACCCTTCAATATTTGAATTCCCAACTCTCCTTCACATATAATATCCCCACAGTCGAAAATAACCGGGTGATCAAACACGACGATATTGCTGATATCGTGGTATCAACTCATCGACGATTATATAATGATGGTGATACCAATGCGAGAACCACCTTCAATTTCGGTCATGTAATGTCGCTTATCAACATTGCCCCGGCCTTTGACGACAATATTATGAACAAGGAGGAATATATTTCCATTGTTCGGTTGGAATTGTCCGGATTTAAAACCAAAGCCTCGTTTAATATTACACCGGCTCCAAGACAATCCAACACTCAGACTGACGACAGGATCATTGAAGTGACCGGCCAAGAGAAAGACGGCACTTTGACTGTCGAGTTTGATGATCCTGTAAAAGTGGCTAACGACCGTAAAAATGTTAATCTTTTTGATAACAATGATGCTTTAATAATGCTTCCTCAAGCTTTTGCTTCCGATTCGGACGCAAGAATAGTCTTGTCGTATAGAATAAATGACGAGGCATCATTAAAACAAATTACGCTGCCGTTGACCCGCAAGCAATGGGACTCCGGTAAAAGCTACACCTATAAATTCACATTCAACCGAATCGGTATGCTTTCCGAATCTACCTCAATCACCGAATGGGATGTTTCAGATGTTGGAAATATCGATGCGCATTAAGATATTAATTAAATAAGTAAATACATATAATGTATGGCATATACATCTAAATATATTTTAGCATCTGCTTTCGCACTCCTGATACTTTCCGGTTGCTCGGACAATGACAGCCAACCGGTTGTCCCTACCGCAAAAGATTATCCGGACTTCTCAGCTACCATCGGTGATCGGAAGACACGTGCTATCGACAGTCAGTGGGAATCTGATGATATGATTGGTATCAGCGGTGCCGGACGAACTAATGTGGCATATATCACTAATGACGGGCTCGGAAATTTCAGAGTGCAGACATCCGGAACCCAAATATATTTTCCCGACGACTCTGAGACCACTTTCACAGCATATTATCCCTGGAGCTCTTTGAACGGAACTTCAGTAATCAGTACCGACACAAGGAATCAGACAAACCGGAAAAGCTTTGATTTTCTCTGGGCCACGGCGTCCGGGCAGAAGGATGCTCCGAATGTGAATTTCACTTTCGACCACAGGATGGTGAAAGTGGTACTGACTGTCAGTCCGGGCACAGGAATGACATACGATGAAATTAAGAATTTCACCATGTCGCTCACCGGTGTGCGACATAACGGTTCTTTCAATATTGCCGACGGAACTACAACAGTGGATGACGAAAGTGAAAGCTGGACTTTTTCCGATCTTGCCATCCTCAACGATGCGGAAAGAACAATGACTTTCTCCTTTATTTTGTTTCCGCAGGTATTTGACAAGCCTTTGGATTTTCTGGCATTGCTTGATATGCCGGGTAACAATGACCTAACCCTTAAGGCCTACATCGACTTTACCGGCGCCAACCGGCAAAAGGATGGCACCGCTGCCAAAAATGAATGGGTGGCAGGACGGCAATATAACCTCAGCCTGACCCTCAACAAGACCGACATCAATGTTGCTGAATGTCTCATCAAGGATTGGGACGAAGTAAAAGGGGATGAAATAATCGTAGATTAAGCATAACTGATAAGATATTATTGCTGTCGTTTAAACTATTTGACGACAGCAATAATTTTTTTCTTTTTATACTGACCTTCATCTCGTGGCAATAGGAGTGTTGCTCTCTATGCTATAGGATGACATCGGCGAGTAAGAAGTCTCACCTTCAATTTGGGTATCTAAGGATTTAATATTAATTTTGCGGGTGAAACCATAACCATTCATTATGAATCATAAAATTGCACTTTGTCTTTCGGGATTTCTCTTCATCTCTTCTCTCTGCCAAGCCCGGGATTTTGACCGGATAAAGGAGAAAACAATTACAGAAAACATTCCCTATTCCACCTCCACTCTAACCGGTATGATTGATTCAATAGTGGAGAAAAGACTCTCCGAGAAGAAAATATCTGAAACAAATGAAAAACCGGACTTCTCCTTTCTCCCCATGGGTAGAATCTTCTTCGACGGAGGTCTTTTCTTTCCTGCAAAGGATGGTTTCAAAGATGGTGTTACCATACCTGACATTCGACTGGGAGGGGCTTTCAAATATAAGAAATTCACTGCCAACATAATGATTGGCTACGGCATGGGAACTCTAAGTGCTAAAGATATTTTCCTCAATTATAAAGTGGATAGTAAGAACAGTCTGCGTCTCGGATATTTCATTCATCAATATGGTTTGAATGCCGCCTATTTCAGTTCGCTGAAAGCAACGATGCATAACCCTATAAGCGATTCTTTTTTCAAGACCACGGGCTTCAATTTAGGTTTGAGATATGAATACGACTATAAGGACGCCTTCATTGCCGCGAGCGTCTTTACCTCCCCTTCCGGACTCAAAATGACTCCTGCCCAGCGTGGAAAGATGAATATCGGAATGATGGAAAGGGCTGTGTGGCGTCCTCTTCATTCATCGGGGAAAATTGCCCAGATTGGTCTTTCCGCATGGTACGAGACTGCCGAACATAGTGTTCAGACCTCCGATGACGGCCGACCGACCACATCAACGGGATATTTCAACTATTCTGCCAATTTCCCCACGATGGTGAATAATGTGACTTTGTTAAAAGCCAATGTCACCAATGCCAAAGGAGTGGTGAAACTCTCTCCAGAGCTGTTGCTTTCCAAAGGTCGGTTAGCTCTGGAAAGTCAATATTTCTATATGAATGTGGCGCGCGAAAATGGATTCAACAACTATCGGGCTCATGGTGTGTATGGCATATTACGAGGATTGATATTAGGCGACCATGAATATGGCTATTCAAATTCGAACGGCGGATTGGCACTCCCCTCTCCCAAGAGCCTTGAATGTGTTTTAGGATTTGATTATACCAACGCTTCCGACCATAAAGCCGGAATACTCGGAGGCATCTCCAACGACTATTCCCTCACGCTGAATTATTACCTGAACAAATATATCGTATGT
>CAMWUJ010000103.1 GCA_947177405.1 uncultured Porphyromonadaceae bacterium
ATAGATATCGAGGGCATCCTTATGAATTCACCATATCGAAATAGATATCGAGGGCGGCATGGATGTCGGCCTCGGGAGTGTCGGATGATACCACGGGATGGCCTATGCCGTTGAGGAGTATGAATGAGATCTTACCATCTGTATTCTTCTTGTCATGGCGCATCAGATCCACTATTTCGTCGATATCGTCGCAGTTGAGTGGGAGACGGGAGAAGAGGGGACGCAAGATAAGCCTGTGGTATTGATAGATCACCATCGAGTCGGCTTTCAGGCGGAGATTGCTCAGGATAAGGGCCACGAGTATTCCGTGAGCCACGGCTTCTCCATGAGTGACAGGCTTCTGGCGGCGGAGGAGTAGGGTCTCGAAAGCGTGTCCGCAGGTATGGCCGAAATTGAGGATTTTTCTCAGGCCATCCTCATGTGGATCCATCTTGACTATGCGAGCCTTTTCATTGACAGCGAAAGATAGAAGATCGGACAGAGGGAAGTCCTTGCTGCGAAGATCGATGCGCCCATGATCGGCAGCGACGAGCAACGAGGAGAATACCTTTGGAGAGGCGATCATGGCCATCTTCACAATCTCGGCAAATCCGGAAGTCATCTGATTGTCGGGAAGGGTGCTGAAGGGCTGCGTGGAGAGAATCACGGTCTTTGCCGGCGCGAACGCTCCGATCTCATTTTTCAATCCGTTGAGATCCACTCCTGTCTTTCCACCCACGGCGGCATCCACGGCAGCTAAAAGGGTGGTGGGGGCGTTGATGAAAGATATGCCACGCTTGAAGCAGGCGGCAGCGAATCCGCCGAGATCGGTGATTACTCCTCCGCCGAGGTTGATCAGCAGAGATTTGCGTGAGGCTCCTCCGTCGGCCAAAGCTTCCCATACATCAGAGAGGGAACTTAGATTCTTGTATTCTTCACCGGGGGGGAGAATGATGCGGATGGGGTTGAAGCGATCCAGAAAATCAGTGATGAGAGGGAAAACGCATTGCTCCACGTTGGAATCGGCAAGGAGGAAAAGGCGGTCGTGTGGCGTTGACTCCACAGCTTGGGCCAGAGCGTTCTGCAAGTCGGGGGATTCGATTATGGTCTGATCTTTCATAACAAGAGATTTTAGACAAGAGAAAAATAGGAACAGGAGAGGATCAGCTTCCTCTCCCGAAATGCAAAATTAACAAATCCGATCAAAATACACAATCCTAATGATATAATCCTTTCTCACCATGAACCGTAGGCGGGGCGCCGGAATTGGGGAGAAGCCGCCCGGCCCGGGGATAATGTGATTGCATTGGAATTATTATAATGGTCGCGTCCGGAGCGGAAATTGGGAGCTGAAATGCGTGGTTCGGGAAGCTCGTGGAGGATTAGGTGGAGGGCGATGGCACGTGTCATCAGCAGATCGTCGTGGCAACCGAGAATAGCGCCGAACGCACCGTTGGGTTTCCTCTCATAAGAAGCGAATTCATTGATACATTCAGCATCGCGTTCCACATAAAGCTTCTCGCGTATCGCCCTCACCAGAGAAGCGATCAGGAGCGGTTTTGTGGCAATGTTGGTATGGAAACCATACTTGCAGGCGGAGCTTCTTCTCACCCCATCCTCGCTTAAGGGGCGTGCATAGAGATTGGGGTAAATGTCGCGCAGACGGTTTAGGAGGAACGCCGACTGGTCGCCGTCGGTGGTGCGTGCCGGGTCGCGCGACTCGATGGAATTGCTTTCGATCACCAGCAGCGCCTCCTGATAGAAAGAGGCTCCGAGGGCAGCCTTCCACGCAAGGATGTCGAAATCGGTGTGTCCGCGCCATTGGGCCACCACCTCCGGTCTCCCTCCCTGGAGCATCGGCGCGCGGTCGAAAACTGCAATCACCGACCAGTCAGACTTCGCCGATCGCCCTCCCACATCTACCACAGTCACATACCGCGACTCTATCGAATAGGGGATCGATGTGTCGGGTATCTTCCATATCTTCCATTCTCCCGGACCGGGAGTGAAGGTCACATGATCCAGCTGGCGGAGGCGGAAGTCGTCGTCGGCAATCACGCCAACAGGAAGCATGATGCGCGACACTATATCCCCTTGATGGTCAGGCAGACAGCAATCCTTACGAAGTTCCTCCACCTGATACGAGTCGAACACCTTCGATCCGGAATGGACAAAAGCCTCCACATCATCCGAGGGATACTCGGCGGCCATCAGTGCATGGTCGGAATATTTTGCTCGCTCAGCCATATACCAGGCGATAGCCTCCAGGGTGGCACCCCTTTCCCACAGACTCCAGATATAAGACCCGGGCTGGCGTCGGTCGGACGAGGAGGTGAGGGAATCTTTCTCTGCAAGCAATTTCTCCGCCATTTCAAGAGGATTATCCACCGGGATGGAATAATGGTCTATGTCGAACCATGAAATGAAGAGCGGTTCGAATTGCGAATCCCCCTCCTTGGCAGCCATATATTCACGGTGGAAGAAATTGCCGGTGCCGTTGGGTGTGGATTCATACACTATCATCGTGAGCGGACGCAGGAGGATGCCCGAGCACGCCGACCGGAGGATCATCTCCGGCGACTTCTCCGCCGTGGCTTTCCATATCCCCACCTCTGAGCAATGCACGAGATTATAGTCGCCGCCCCTACAAGAATCGGGACGCTCGGCGGAGGCTATCTTTATCTTGCAATTGCGTTGCGGCACTCTCGAAGCCGCTCCCGATTCTCCGGCTGATTCTATTTTCTTCTCTTTCTCCCTGAATTCCTCTCCCTCTTCGTGAAGAAGGGCGAGAGGATAGGAATTGATCAGACGCACGAACATATCCTTAATCTCCTCAGTGGCAGCCTTCTGATGGGCGATTATCAGAGAATTGAGACCTTTCTGGTGCACAAGCTGGAGCCATGCCATATAAAGCTGCACGCATGTGGACCCGCCCCATTGCCTTGCCTTGAGCAGGAGCAGACGGATCGGTCGGGCGGCACAGCGGGCCTTTTCGAAACTCTCCACGAGACGGCGTTGCGGACGGTTGAGAATGAAGAGAGTGTCCTCACCACCCCCTTTTCTCTTTATATATGCATATTTGGCGGCCCAATAAGGGAAGTCGTGAAGGATACGGATGCGTTCGAAGAGGGGATCGGAGAGAGATGAGAGTCCGGGCACATCCTTCATGGATACAGGAATCCAAAGGGTATGCCCGTGTCGCTTGATCTCAAATCTTTCGCCTGTGGATCCCTCCCCGGTGAGTGGGTCGAATGGAGCATCGATGATATTGCGCCGGCGATCATTCTCCTTTATGATATCTAATGCGTTCATCTCCCTTTCCTCCTCAGCTTTTTAGCAATATTATAGATCATCACCTTCACCGATGACGGGGTGAGATAAAATCCCGGAGCCGGAGAATTGACCGCACGATAGGCTGCCTCATAGATAGAGGGTCTCGGCTTCTGGCTGCGCAATTCCGAGAAGCGCCGGAACAGCTCCTTATACATCTCCTGTCTCTCCGGACGCATATTTCCTATCGATTCCCCCTTCTCCATTTTAGCCAATACCTCGGAGGCACGGCGTTCACTTACCCAGAAACGAGAGGTAGGTGTGTCGGCAGCGCAGCGATAGATGTCGTCGCCGGGGAGGTGATGAGAATTTCTTAAAGCGGCATCGTATGCCATCTGCAGTTCCTGATCTCTGTGTGTGCCGAATTCAGACACACTTCCTTTCTTTTTCATAATAATATTTAAGTAATAGTGATAATAATCTTTTTGCAAAGTTAGTAAAATAATTTAACAATGCAAATAATTATATAAAGCAAAATAAAAATAAATATTTAGCAAGATTGTAAAGAAATAAGGATTATAAGAGATAAACGCATATTAATTTTGCAGCATCAACAAAGCAAATATCGAAAACAATCATTAAAACTTAAAAGAAATGACAAAGAAAGAGAAAGCGCTCGATCATGAGATAGCGGCCATGGATGTGGCTCTGGAGCAATCAGAAGAGTTGAAAGGGGTGGAGATTCCCGAAAATTCCGAAAATTCCGATGATTCGGAGATTTCCGATGATTCCGAAAGTTCCAATAATACCGATAAGGGAGAGGATCTTCTTATGAGTCTCTTCGGGAATTATCCTTCCACTTTAGAGAGTCTGCGTGAGGATAAGGATTTCAAGCCCGGTGCGGGCACGGAACGTTTCATGGCTTCAGTGGAGGGATATGCCCGCGGGAGCGGTTGCGCACAAGAGGATCTTGATCAATCCCTTGTGATGATATTCTCTATAGGACGCGGTGTGCGCGACGGCAATCTGAATCTCGACATGCTCGACACCGTAAGGAAAGGGTTGCGCCATGATGAGACTCTTGTGAAGGAGGTGAGAGCCGCCGAGCTGCGTGGCAGAAACGCTACAATAGAAGCCAAGATGCGGACAAAGGGTTCGGACGACGGCCTTCCTCACATAGAATCGCGCAACTCCGGACGAACCACCGCTACCAAGAGCCGGGGAATCTTCGGTCTGGCCGAGGGAGCAAAATGAGAGAAGAGAGAAGAGAGAAGAGAGAGGAGAGAGGAGAGAAGAGAAGATATAATATCACTATTACTTAAAAGATTATTCCAAATCCAATCAATCCAATAGCTCCAATTAATCCAATAATTCAAATCAATCCCAATAATTACTTAAAAGATGAAACCAACAAAAGGAAATTCGGGCGTAGGCGCCCATCTGCCGGGACAACCGGCTACAGTGAGTGCGGCAGCCGCCGCCACAGGAGGAATCGGATCGGGCAGCTTCATAGAGGCTGAAATCGATGAAGAGCTCTTCAAATTCAATTCCGACGACACACCGCTGATGAATCTTATGCTTCGCGCCAAGCGAGTGAAAGTGAATAGTCCGGAGGTGGATCATTACATGATCGACGAGCCCCGGCATACGCTTAAAGTTAGCGAGACCCTTGAAGAGACGGGAGGGATGCAGACCGTGCTTCACTTCGACATCGCCGATCAGAATATCGCCCGTCCCCACACCACTCTTTTGGTGAAAGGGATCGACGGTTATGATGCCACAGGCCAGTATCTCACAGTGGGGAAATCACTCATGCTCTTCGTGGTGGCGATAGATTCGGGCACCAACTGTCCTATCGTTCGAGCCGTGAACGGTCGCAAGAACGCACCCGAAGATGAATTCAGCATCATCCCCCGTATCCCGGCGGGCACCGAGGTGGTGATACTTGCCAACTCCCTTTACGAGACCCAGAAGGAAGTGGATCCGGAGCTTATCGTTCCCCAGCCCACGCGCGTATATCTTCAGAAACGCGGCATGAACCAGGTGGTGAGCGATTATTTCGATTCTCAGAAGAAACGCGTGCCCTTCTCCAAGGCAGTGATCGCCGAGCAGGCGATCTCGAATTTCAAGGTGAGAGGCAACCGCACCCTTTGGGCCGGACGCGCCGGCAAATTCAGGATGAATGTGGATAAGATGGGTATGCAGACTGTCTATTGCACCGAGGGACTCAGATGGCAGTTCAAGCGTGAGGTGCAACACTCAAAGCGCTGGACCGTCGGCGACATGATAGGTCTGGCGAAGATGTTCTTCACCGGTGAGGATGTGCCGAAATCGGCGTTGCTGCTTGCCGGCAAGAATCTTCTGGAGGAGATACAGCGCATCGATTTCAGCAAGCATCCTGAGATTCAGATCAGCACACGCACCAACGCTCTGGGCTGGAGCGTGACGAGCTATCACACTGTGTTCGGCGACATCGAGATAAAGCGTGAGCCCACCCTCGACCGTCTGGGCTGGAGCAACAGCGGAGCCCTGATAGGAGAGAACCGTCTTGTGCACTATGTGTATAGCGCCGAGCATAGTTTCTCCGACCGTGTGGAAGGGGAGGAGGCTACCCGCAACGGTATCCTTATCTGGGATGCGCTTGCCCTGAAGGGGAGCTGCCATATCTGGATAGAGGGAGAGGGATCACCGGCATTGGACGGCGCCGTGGCCATCAGGATGTGGGATTCCGAGGAGGCACCCGAGGATACCTACGACGGAGCCGTGTATTACCTCACCTCCGATTGTCCCGGTATCTCCGAACGTGCCCGCACAGGTCAGATGTGGCAGGTGAGCAAGCAGGAGAATGAGGCCAGCGAGGAGATTGATGTGTGGACTCTCTATACCGGGGAGGTTGAGCTGCGATGATCAGGATCGCATCCGAAGAGATTTATACGGAATGTGAAATAAAAATCGAAGTATATGAAAGCGACCTACGGAGTATATGGCATGATGGAATGGATAGCTATCATCCCCACGGCCCATAACCTCGTCAGGGTAAGGTTTGAGGGAGGGAGCGTGACCGGATACGGCACGACTCCCGCCACTTTCACCACCGAGAACGAGGCAGTGATGAAACTCATAGAGGGGAGTCACTATTACCGACAGAAGAAGATAAGACTAATACAGAAAGAGAGATGAAAGTGAATATAGACCGGCTTACGCGATCGATACTGGTTCGTCTTGACGAGAGCCCGGAAATCCTCGAGGATGCTGTGGAATATGGCAGCGAGTCGTTTGATCTGCGCGAGATGATCCGTCAGCTTCTTCCGGAAGTGGCAGAGGAGGTGCTTCTCAGGGATGACTACCATGAGGATCTGCAGGAATGGTTTCCGATGGATGGGGCGGTTATGAGGGTTCAAGGCGCCGGCGAAGCGACACGCCGCATCTTCCCTTTGCCCGAGGATTGCCTGGTATTCCTCTATCTGAGGATGAGCGACTGGACGTATCCGGTGACAGAACTGGTGCCCGCAGCCTTGCTTTCGTTCCGGCGGATGAGGGATCGTGAACGTATGGCAAGCAGAGTAGGATCAGGATCTTACAGGTCGAAAGGGATTCCTGCGGTTGCTGCCACCCGTCATGACGGGCGAAGGGCCCTGGAGATATTCGGGAGTGTTAACGGCAGCCGGGTGGCGGAGGGAGGCTACCTTCCCCGTCCGAGGGCGGATGATGAGGGCAACCTCATCTTCCCTCCCTCCCTGACAGGGCGGCTGATTGAGAGGAGTGTGGAAGTGATAAATGCCATAAGGAGATGAAAACATTGACAATGAAAGAGAAGCTGTCGTATGGGATGGCGATAGGGAGTCTGCTATGTGGATTCGTATTGCTTTTCCTCAGCTATTTCGCCCCTCCGGAGGGAGAGATCACGGCATCGGTGCTTTATGCGTTCGGTGAGATCTCGATCTTCTCCGGATCGGTGATGGGAATATCGATAAGTCTGAAAAGTAAAGAGATAAGTAAATAAGTAAGATATGAGAAAGATAGATAAGATTATAGTGCATTGCACGGCGACTCCCGAGGGTCGTGCGGTAACGGTGGAGGATATACGCCGCTGGCATCTTCAGCGGGGATTCCGCACGATAGGGTATCATTATGTGGTGTATCTCGACGGCACGGTGCATCCGGGGCGACCGGAGGATGAGATCGGCGCCCATTGTCTTGGTCAGAATGGAAATTCAATAGGGGTGTGTTATGTGGGAGGTCTTGACAAGAAGAGCCTTCTGCCTAAAGACACACGCACCGAGGCCCAGAAGGAGGGATTGCGCGAGATTGTGGCGCGACTTCAAAGGAAATATCCGGGAGTCAGCGTGCACGGTCACAGGGAATTTGCTGCCAAGGCATGCCCCTGTTTCGACATCAAAGACCTCTGACAGTAGAATTTCTTTTTTAGACGGGAGGACAGGAGGACGGGATATTTTTGATAATTTGACAGGAGGACAGGATATTTTTGATAATTTGACAGGAGGACAGGAGGACAGGAGATAAAACTGTTCTCCTGTCCTTTTTATAGATAATAAGTTTATTATCACATAATTCTGAAGATGTATTGTCTCTTACCCCGGAGGGGTTGCCGTCCAACCTAACCGGGGGTTGGCGAGGCACGAGCCTACCCCCGGATACTCCAAGCGATGACCTCAACCCAGGAGGGGTTGCCGTAGGCTGACGGATTATTCTTTAGGACCTTCCGGCGAACCGACGGAGGGGACGGTGAATTCATCGGCGATTAGATCGCTCACTATATCGTCGGAGAGGGGATGGGAGTTGTCGTGGGGGTGACGTGCCATCGATACCGACATATCAACGAAGAGCGAGAGCTTCTCGCGGGAGAAATTCTGCTGCAGCCGTTCGCGGACACGCTGGCGGATCGCCGGTGAATAATCCTTGCGCTCAATATCGCGCATATCATTGTCGTCGTTGTCGAATACCTCGGGGAAGGATCTGACAAGTTCGGTGACGGCATCGAGGGTGGAACGCTTGTCGGATTTGAAATCAATGATATCTATCACAATCTCACGTGCTTTATCTTTATCTTTTGCAGTTATGGCTTTCTGGAGTTTAGTCTTCATAATGATTTTAATAATGGATTTTCTTTATTAAAAAGAACGCGTGAGGGTAAGGAATAGTTTATAGGATCAGATATATATCGGTCCTCGGGATCATACCGTTATATAAAAAAAGACGGCCGCCCGAAGGCAGCCGCCGAAATATATATAAGGTAATGATATTGCTATGAATCAAGCATATATCTGAGATCCTCTCTTAGAGCTGGGGACCATCTTTAACGAGAGCCTTACCAGCGGGGTTGAACTCGAATTTCTTGAAGTTCTTGATGAACATCTCAGCGAGTTTGGTAGCCTTCTCGTTCCACTCCTCGGGGTTAGCGTAAGTGTCGCGGGGGTCGAGGATCTTGGGATCCACGCCGGGGAGCTCGGTGGGAACAGTGAAGTCGAAGATAGGAATCTGCTTTGTAGGAGCAGAAAGGATGCTGCCGTCGAGGATAGCGTCGATGATACCACGAGTGTCGCGGATGGAGATACGTTTGCCTGTACCGTTCCAGCCGGTGTTAACGAGGTAAGCCTTGGCATCGTTAGCCTGCATCTTCTTCACGAGCTCCTCAGCATACTTGGTGGGGTGGAGTTCGAGGAACGCCTGACCGAAGCAAGCAGAGAAAGTGGGAGTGGGCTCAGTGATGCCACGCTCTGTACCGGCGAGCTTGGAAGTGAAGCCGGAGAGGAAGTAATACTGAGTCTGACCCGGAGTGAGGATAGACACGGGAGGAAGCACGCCGAAAGCGTCGGCAGAAAGGAAGATCACATTCTTGGCAGCCGGACCTGCGGAAACAGGAGCCACGATGCTCTCGATGTGGTTGATAGGATAAGAAACGCGGGTGTTCTCAGTCACGCTCTTGTCGGCGAAATCGATCTTGCCGTTCTCGTCAACAGTAACGTTCTCAAGAAGAGCGTCGCGGCGGATAGCCTTGTAGATATCGGGCTCGCTTTCCTTGTCAAGGTTGATCACCTTGGCATAGCAACCACCCTCGAAGTTGAACACGCCGTTGTCATCCCAACCGTGCTCGTCGTCACCGATAAGGAGACGTTTGGGGTCGGTGGAAAGAGTGGTCTTACCTGTACCGGAGAGACCGAAGAAGATAGCAGTGTTCTTGCCTTCCTTGTCGGTGTTGGCAGAGCAGTGCATGGAAGCGATGCCGTTCTGGGGAAGGAAGTAGTTCATCATAGAGAACATACCTTTCTTCATCTCGCCGCCATACCAGGTGTTGATGATCACCTGCTCCTTGGAAGTGGTGTTGAATACAACGGCAGTCTCGGAGTTGAGGCCGAGCTCCTTGAAGTTTTCAACTTTAGCTTTGGAAGCGTTATAAACCACGAAGTCGGGCTTGAAGTCCTTGAGTTCCTCCTCAGAAGGAGCGATGAACATATTTGTCACGAAGTGAGCCTGCCAAGCCACTTCCATGATGAAGCGGACAGCCATGCGGGTATCCTTGTTAGCGCCGCAGAAACGGTCAACCACATAAAGCTTCTTGCCGGAGAGCTCGTTGATGGCGATATCCTTGATCTCTTTCCAGGCAGCCTCGGTCACGGGCTTGTTGTCGTTGGGATATTCTTCAGTGGTCCACCATACTTTGTCTTTGGAATTATCGTCGAGTACGATGAATTTATCTTTGGGAGAACGGCCTGTATAAACGCCGGTCATAACGTTGACAGCGCCAAGCTCGGTAACAGTACCTTTTTCAAAACCTTCAAGAGAGGGGTCTGTTTCAGCTTCGAAGAGCTGTTCGTAAGTGGGGTTGTAGATTACCTCCTTGACATCCTTGATGCCATACTGGGACAAATCTATCTGTGCCATAGTAAATAAAAAATTATTTTGGGTTTAAAATTATTATTATTTGAATAAACTCTTCACAGAGAAAAGGTGAGGGCAAAATCGTGGGATTGACTTGACCTATTTTTCCATTTGCAAAGGTAATCATTTTATTTGAAATAACATATCGAATTAAATAAATTTTTCTTTAATAATGTTAAATATGAAATCCTTCTGCCATTCGTGATGACGGGAGAGTCATAGATAGCGATAATTTTAAGACAGGAGAAACAGGAGCTTCTTTTTTTAAGACGGGAGAACAGGAGAAACAGGA
>CAMWUJ010000104.1 GCA_947177405.1 uncultured Porphyromonadaceae bacterium
ATAGGTGAGAAAAGAGGAATCTCCATAGGTGAGAAAAGAGGAATCTCCATAGGTGAACAAAGAGAGAAGATCTTAATGGCAAAGAAAATGAAGTCGAAGGGATACGATGCCTTTACCATTTCCGATATAACCGGTCTTACATTAAATGAGATAGAATCTTTATAATACTGATTACCCTTTTAAACCTTAGGGGGCGTCATAGTGTTAGATAATATAAAAGAAAAATACAAAACTTGTAATATTATAAAATACTATGAAAGCAGAAAAAATTCTAATCGCTTATTTTACTACAAAAGGTAATGAAAAGACCTCCAACTGTGCCAAATTAGCCGCACAGGCTGAAGAGATGCTCAAGGATAAGAATGTAGATTTCGATACATTCGCTATTGTTCCTGTAGAGAGTTATCCAGTGGATCCTTCAGCTTTTGAAATGGCTACAAAGGCTGAAAAGGAGCGTCGTGTACGCCCTGAAATCGTGGGTAAATTCAGTCCCGGTGAAATGAAGGAGATTACAGGCGTGCTTCTTATCGCTCCCAATTGGTGGGATTCTGTTCCACAGGCTATATATACTTTTATGGATCAGGAAGATTTCGCAAAAACTCGCGTAGTCCCTGTGATTTCTACTCGCGACGATGCAAAGCATGTCAGAATGGAAGTGAGAGATTTCCTTAAGAATTGGGTTCTCCCCGGTGTTGATGTCAAGGAAGGAAACACAGCTGAAGCAAAGGCCGAACTTGAAGAAGCTATCGCTCAGCTTTTCCAACCATCGGAATCAAAATATTAATTCATATTCGAATTATTAATTCACATTTGAATTAATAAAAGTAAAAGCGCTGCAGAAGATTCTACAGCGCTTTTATTCTTTTGTAGAGATTTTTTACTCTTATTTCTTTGTCTCAGTGGTTTCCGGCTTGGTATAGCCATCTTTTTTCGCACGTTTCTCCATTTTCTCGATACGTTTTTTGGTATCGGGATGAGAAGAGAACATCTTCTGGATGGCACTTTGTTTAGTTTCACCTTCCGATCCCATCAGTTTTTCGAAGGCCATAGCCATTCCGTAGGGATTGAGACCATTCTTCACCAGGAAATCATATCCACAGTCGTCAGCTTCGGATTCCTGTTTCTGAGAATACTTAGCACTCATCAGAGTCTCACCTAACTCCCCGAGCTGTGAATCGGTAAGCACGGCAATACGACCGTCGGCTGCACCAAGAGCATCTTTGGCAGCGCCGGTGAGAAGCTGCTGCTTGAGAGCGTTCTTGCTATGGCGTTTGATCACATGACCTATCTCATGACCTATTACTCCCATCAACTCGTCATCGCTCATGATATCCATTAGCGAAGAGAACACCCTCACGCTGCCGTCGGGACAAGCGAAAGCATTCACATCAATCACATCATATACCTTGAAATTCAATGGAATTCCATCAGCATCCTTACAATTTGCAGTAAGCTTTTTGAGACGCTTCACATAAGGACTGTCATCGCCAAGCACTGGGTTATTCTTATCCATCCAGTCAACCGACTGCTTCACATAAGCCGCCATCTGGTCGTCTGTAAGGGTAAGAGCCTGAACGGCCTTACTACCGGCCTGAATCGCCTTTCCAAGATTGAACTGTGCCGATACAGGCATTACCACGCAGGCCAACATAATGAGACCGAAAAATTTGCTTAATTTCATAATATGCGAATTCATTTAGTTATTCATACGACCTTACCGCCGCTTGATTTCTTTCTGCAAAATTAGGCATAATTATTTAATTTCCCTAAATTTGCAGGGGAAATACGATAAATTCATATTTTTTCAAGATTAATTTCTCATTTCATTCCATGAATCAAGATTACAAAGGATTTTCCCCGATATTGAGAGCGGTCATTATTACCTTTATTGTTCTCATCGCTATATGCGCTATTGGATTAACTATCGCTTTACAATCCATCACTCTTATACTTTGGTGGATACCGATAACCATATCAGCAGTCCTTTCCCTGATGGTAAGCACCGTCTTATGGAAAATTTGGCGAAGGGTGACCGAAAGTGGGAGTTTTACTGTGAATTTCATTATAAGTATCGTATTTTTTACTTTTATTCTCACCGGATCATTTTATTCCCTTAATTCTTTCTTTTCCCATTCGGAAAAGATAAAAGAGGAAGTGACTGTAACGAGCAAATATCGCGAGAAACACTACCGGTCACAGAGAGTGGGTAGAAACAGGTATGTTAAGGGACCGGCCTATTACGAATATTACATCACAGTGAAATTCCAAGACGGTAGCACCAAAAATATTCAACTCCCGTGGAAAGATTATGAGGGAATAAAGAAGGATTCTGAATTGACTCTGTCACTCAGAAAAGGGCTATTGGGGTCAAATGTCATTATAACAAACGATATTACCATAGATAATCCGCGTGCTTCTGAGAAAAGAAAAAGGTGCCGTTTTTTCGGCACCCATGATAAAAAAGATTCTTTGAAATATAATCAGCGCTTTCCTTCAAGGAAAGACAGTAAATAAAGGGAATCAGAATAAAATATCTCCGGTACCCTGCTTTGTTTTCGAGACACGGTCGCACTTGAGCCCCCTGATATTTATAGTGCCGCTTCCTTGAATCGTCAGATTGGCGGAAAATGCATGGCCATCGGCTGTAAAGTCGCCTGAACCTTGTATGCTTGTCTGAAGAGAATTTACCTCCAAGTTGCTGTAAGTCACATCGCCGGAACCTTGTATATATGTTTCGGCACGGGTGCATACGAGCTTTCCGATCTTAATATCACCCGATCCCTGAATATTCGATTTAATGGTCGTTGATTCCATCGATTTTACAATAATATCACCTGATCCCTGGGTAAAGAATTGAGCAGTAGTGCAATAAGCATCATCTACCTTTATGTCTCCCGAACCACGTATGATGAGTTTTAATGAGGTGCTATCTATCCTACCGACCGTTAAATCTCCCGATCCAAGAAGATTTACTGCCATGGTGGTGTTTGAAAGGTTTTCTGCCTTGAAATTACCGGAGGCATATAGAGTGACTTCATTCAGTGATGGTAAATAAACCTTTATATTAACTCCTCTCACCTGAACTATATTGTTTGCGGTCGGTTTAACCCTTATATCTATTGTCTGCCCTTTCTCCTCTATCAAGATTTTGTCTATTACATCTTGTGGTCCGGAGATCAATACTTTTCCTTCCTTGCTTGAATAATATTCCACGTCAATGGCTGTATAATTGGCTATTTTCGTTACATAACTGTTTACCGGGATAGAAATCGTCCCATCTTCTACAGATCTGGTATTCCCGAAAGAATCTTTATCTTTATTCGATGAACTGCGCATAGAACTGCAACTTGCCACTCCCGCCAATATCACAAGAAATAATAATACTATTTTTTTCATACTCCTTTACTCTTTTTCTAATCTTCCAAAGTTATAATTATATTTCCTCCATCCGATTTCAGTTTCATTACTCCTCCATGATTGGGGAGGTCAAGATCTTTTAAAGCATTGAGCTGTGATAGATCTGATAATTGGGATAGCTGGGATAGCTGAGATAGTTGGGATAATTGGGTTAGTTGCGATAACTGAGAAATCTCGGAAAGTTGAGATAAATCTGACAATTGGGTCATGGATGACATATCGTACATATCGGCCATACTTATCACTCCTGATAAATCTAAGCTATATCCCGAAGGCAAATCATATATATCATACGAATTCTGAGAAGTTTTCCTCACAAAACCATCCTTCCAATCTACCACCACAATCTCACAAAGATTAGGGCCTTCTTCATTCCATATTATCATCTTCATAAGCTTGTCTTCAGAATTGAACTGCTCATATATCTCATATTGCCCTGCCAGTTCTTTAGTGCGGAGCACCACCTCCGTCTCCGGGTGCTTCTTCAGGTAGGCCTTGAGAATGGAACGGGCTTTCTCTACTGATTCTACCGAATAACAACGATAGGTATAAAGAGAAGAAAAGCCATCACTCAAATTCATGGATCTTAATCCGGAATGACTTTGCCATCTTTTCGTATTATGGGCAAAACGACCTGAAACGTAGGTACTCTCCACTTGTTTGAGATCCGTGAGTTCGGCAAAGATATCCTCCGCTTTTGCTCTCAGCGGTGTCAGAAGTAAGCAGATAAAAAATACCACTGTAACTATTTTGCCTGACGAAGGCATCCAACACTTTATGTTTCTATTCATATATTTATAACGGCGTTTCTTCATGGGTATATTCATTAAGGAGTCCAACATTTTCTATACCGGAGAGTTTTGAGATCTCCAGGTCGTAGTCAAGATTTATTTTTGATAATTTGCTTGTTTCCACCGATACATTCGATTCCAGACGCGAGAAAATTGAGTTGAGAATCGCGTCGGCCTCATCCTGATTTCTCACCACGCGATAATTCTCACTGATCAGCTTGGCTTCTTCAGGATGTAAAGAAAGATGGTTGTCAGTTTCATAATGATCCTTCTGACCGTTTGAATCTGATAATCTCCGGGATTCTTTTCCCGGTCCCTCCACCTTATCACGCTTCTGTTTGACTATCCCCTCACCGACACCAACTTTACGATCTGATTTTGATGATGCGACTTTGATCACTTCCGGATGAGAGCTCCGCAAGGCAAGATAGTGATTCTGCAATGTATCACCGCTCATATCCATCTTTTTCTCCACTCCATTGACCAGAGCCATATTATCTCCGGCAACATCCATTTGCGTGGTGTCGATCATCTTCATCACGACAAATGCGCAACCTAAGAATATTGCCACTGCGGCAGCTACACGACCAATCTTCAACCATTGGATACGAGAAAAAGCCTTTGCAGCCACTTCCTCTCTTTCTGCAGCAATCTCCTTTTCCAAAGCCTCATTTATTCGTGAGGAGAAGACCTCCGGCATTTCGGGAAATAGTTTGCCCGCATTATTGATTTCGGAAAAGAGTTTTCGGTCAGCCTCCAAATCGGAAGGAAGATCGGTAGATGAAGCGAGCATATCCGCAAGCATCCTTTCCTCCTCGGGAGAGGTCAAGCCCGAATACCATCGGTCGAGCAGTGCCCTTATCTTATTGCTATCTAAGTTATCTTTCATTATTTGAGGATTAAAGAGGTTTTCATTTTAATTCCGCCACCATCTCGCGGAGTCGTTTCCTGGCTCGCGAAAGCAGCTGTCTCACATTTCCGGGTGTGAATCCCGTGACTTCAGAAATCTCCGGTACATCAAACTCTCCGAAACTGCTTAAACGGATCACCCGTCTTTGACCATCGGGAAGGGAGTCGATCAATTGCTCCATCATCCTGCGGGTATCTTTAATTTCCGCTTCCGGGATTTCCACTGAACCTCCCATTTCGGTGGCGGCTTCAAGTGGAGCGGTCTCCCGGCGCCGCCGTCTCAGCAATGAAAGACATTCATTCCTGATGGAGGTGATGCAATAAGCTTTGAGACCCGATGGATCTTCAGGTATCCCTTCCCTTCCACGCCACAGTTTCAGCTGTGTCTCCTGCACAGCATCCGCGGCATCGTCGGGGGGCAATCCGAGACGCAACGCCATTGCATACATTAGGCGTTGGAGTGGCATCACCCGTTGTCGGAATTCCTTCTCTTCCATCTATAAATCTATAACGTTGGCGAGTTTATTTTTATTTAGTTTCCACCTTTCGATCCCGAAGAGGTTGAAGCTTCTTTCTCTATATTTGCCGCGGTCTTCTTCACGCCGGCCTTCAGACCACCGAACTTGAAAGATACACTGAGACCCACATTCCATTGGCTGTATCTTCCTCTGTAGGTGAGCCTCATGCTTTCATCCTCCTGCCGATATGAATTGGATCTATGCGCAGGCAAGAAGTTTCCTGCACTCAACTGAACTGTCAGAGCATCATCCTTCAGCCATGACCTTCCGGCTCCCAATCCGTAATAATATCCTGTGGTGGTGCCACGTCCCTGAAGATCTATCCAGGGGGTCCACATACCGCCATAGGCGCTCATTCTCCATTTCTTGGCAATAGTGTAATTCAGGTTTGTATTCATATTGGCCTGCCAGCCGTGGTTCTTGGCCTTCAATAAGTCGGAATCAGCTTGCATGTGCTGATAACTTCCGGATAAATATACCGACCATCGTAAATCGGAAGTGATGTTCCAGTCGCCCGAAAGGTCGAGCATCCCCATGTGATACTCCCCTATGTTTGCATAGGTAGAATTCATTATCCCGTCGCGCATAAATATCACATCGTTCACACCGTTGCTAACGTAACGGTAGGTGAGTTTGGCGCTACCCGAGAACTTCCCTTCATAATTTGAATAAGCCAGGGAGAAAGTATGCCCTTTTTCACTCTTCAGATCGGGATTGCCATATTCTATCTGCCCGGGGGTGAGCACGTTTACGTATGGATTCAGCTGAGAGACATCAGGACGGGTGATACGCATCTGATATGCAAACCTTAGGCTTGTGGCATCGGCAAGATTATAGCTCACAGCCATATTGGGCACTATGTCGTTAAGCACGGTGGTAAAATCGGGATAGTCGCCTATCTTATATTTACCTCCCATATCCGTATGCTCATATCGCAGACCGGCTTTCACACTCCATTTGGAGAAAGAACCCGTATATGAACCATAAAGGGCATAGACATTCATCTGACGGCTCATCTTCACCATCAACGTTTCATTCTCTATTGATTCCTCAGGTGATGGTCCGAAAAACGGGCGAATGGTATTGGAGTTATCGTTTAGGAAAACCTTTCCCCCGGCCTCCAGCAGATGGCGAGAGTTGAACCTGTTGGAATAATCGAGCTGCATAATATGATAATTCCTGATAACCCGGTTGGTTTCCGAACTGAAAGGGGATTCATCTCCCGAGCCGACAAGGTAACTGAGCAGATAATCGGTATTGAAATCCTGTCCGCCATAATCATATTCGTAGGAAGCCACCAGCGTGTGATCAGTTCTGTGGAAATTATGCTGGTATGACACCTGCACTCCACCCCCGTTATAATCGCCGGAGGAATGGAAATCACGACGCAGCGCCCACATCGTGGAGAGATCAGGACGTTTCATATCGCGCTCTTCGGTGCCGTTGGATCCCCATGAGTTATAACCATAATTTGCAGAAAGCGTGAAAAGATTCAAGGAATCCGGCTCCCACGACATATTGACGTTAGCTCCCGTATAGTCCCAGCCGCTCTTAGCCTTTTGACACGCAGTCATCAGATGATTCTCCGACCCATTGAGGCTTTCTATTTTTCTTTCCGAAGTCTGACTTCTTGGCCATACTCTTCCATTATTATACGACACATTGGCATCGAGCATCACATTCTTTATCTTAGTGCGTCCATTCAGGTATCCGCCCACCTGATAGGCATTCACCCATGCTCCGATCTGTGTCATAAAACCCGATAGACTCCTCGACCGGTCGGTGACTATGTTCAGGATGCCTCCTACACCCTCGGCATCATATTTAGCACCGGGCTCTGAAATCACCTCTATCTTTTTTATTGTAGAAGCAGGGAAAGATTTAAGCACCGTCTTGAGGTCCCCCTTCACCATCGGATCTTCACGTCCGTTAAGCAAGACCTTGAAGCTCGACTGACCGTTAACCTTGATATTATCCTCAGAATCGACCGTGACTCCCGGCACCTTGCGGAGAATGTCAAGGGTATTGGAACTTCCGGCCTCCGGATCTTCCGACACATTATAAGTAAGTGTGGCTCCGTCGCTCTTCACGAGCTTCTGTTGCTGCACTACCACCAATTCATCAAGTTGCGTCTCATCAAGTTCGGACGTCTCCTCCTCATCAGCAAAGACATGGAGAGATACCAACGTCAAGCCACCGATAAGGATAGTAGAGCGGAGTCGTGAAAAGCTAAATGGATACACTTTATTCATACAGTCGATTTGATTTGTTTATTTCTATTAACTCCGATTCCCGATTTTTGTGACAGAGAAGTAACAAAAATATTTTGGACATCATTAAATAAAATCTATTGACGCCAGAGTCGCAGCTGAAACTTAAGTTTTTTTAATAGTAGTAATGTATCTGTTATATGGCCATATTGTTGCTGTCATTCTTTTAATTAATAGCCGGAAAGCAAATTAATTATCAGATAATTATAAGATAATAGTAAGTTCAACCCCGCCGGGGTTGAGGGGATAAGATGTGGTAACCGTGGGTAGGCTCGTACCTCGCCAACCCGCGGTTTACCAAAATATAACCACGCCGTGGTAACCATCCGGATTGCTTTATCTCATTATATTTAATGATCTCCAAAGTCTATCCTATGCCTTTAAATATCCCATATATTATTCTTACCCCGGAGGGGTTCAACATTAGTAAACTCGGGGTTGGCGAGGAACGAGCCTACCCCGGGATGCTCCATATCGCACCCTCTACCCCGGCGGGGTTGAACTTTGATAACCATTCACATAAAAACTTTGATAACCATAGACATAAAAGATTATAACGCTGTTTCAATTGCGACATGAAGCCCTCGGTCTCACCTGTTTCCAAAAGTAAGAGAATATTATATTATGGTTAATTAAGACGAGATGCTTGCATAAGTTAGATAAAATTGAAAATTGCAAATTATTGCAATGAGTTATGCGGGTTGTATATCTTGGAAATATTATCTAACTTTGTTGATAAGTAAGACCTCATTCAACAAAATATGTTAAAATGCCGGAGCGGCTATTGGGGGCTAAAATCTTCTTTTGCAGAAGGAGCAACCTCCGAGTTGTGACTGATGCAAAAGGAGATTTGAGCCCCCAAGAGCCGAGCCAAAGGTAATTTTAAAATATTGTAATGAGGGATTTGTTAAATAATTAAGAGATAAATAAATTATAAATAGCTGAGGTTCGCAGCTGCGACTCCGGCATTAACAAATTTTATTGAATGAGGTCTTAGACATGACTACTTTTATAAAAGATAGCGAGAGCTTTACAACTCAAAATTTAGTTATGGATAAGCCGCAACTCATTGTGATGCTTACTTTCAATGATATGACTGTGGATAATGCAGAAGAAATATTTGAAAGTTGTAAACATCTACCTGTCACATTTTGGGGATTTAAAGAGAAACCTATCGGAAGAGAGAGAATGAAAAATCTCTTTTCACGGATGAAACAGTGTGGTAAAAAGACTGTTCTCGAAGTGGTTGAATATGACAGAGAGGGCGCGTTGGCAGGTTTGGATGCTGCTGTCGATTGTGGAGTCGATATGCTGATGGGTACAAAGTTTTATCCCGAAGTTGCTGCAGGATGCCAAAGAGCAGGGATAAAATATCTTCCGTTCATAGGTAATATCGAAGGTCGTCCCTCTGTTCTTAAAGGAGATATTGAGGAGATGACTGAGGAAGCGGAAAAAGTTATGGAACAGGGAGCATTCAGTGTGGATCTTCTTGCCTATCGATACCCCGGAGATGTGGAGAGGCTGATAGATAATATCAATAAGGTATGTGGCGGGAAACTCTGTGTTGCCGGCAGTATAGATTCATTCCGGCGATTGGATGTTATCAAGAAACTTAAACCTGAATGGTTCACTATCGGCAGTGCGTTCTTCAATAATAAATTCGGAGATGATCTCCCTACCCAGATAGAAACGGTTTTGAAATATATTGGATGACATGTTCGGCTATTTCCCCAATGACTATGTTGATAGTCCCTACTCTATAGATTATCATAAATTATGGCAAGCCGGTTTCCGACTCCTGTTATTTGACATCGACAATACGCTTGTGCCACATGGAGCCGACGGCACTCCGGAATCTTTAGCTCTCTTGAAGAGGGTGGAGAAAATGGGATTTAAGGTTATACTCATATCCAATAACAATAATGACCGGATTCTCAGATTCCTTCAAGGAGAAGAAATTGAATACATAGCCGAAGCAGACAAACCGGATCCGGGAGCGATATTGAAAGCGATGAATGTCAGTGGCGTGGGTAAAGAACAAGCTATAATGATCGGCGACACAACACATACCGATATTTTAGCGGCCAACAGATCCGGTATTTCATCCATTTTGGTAAAATATATAGGTTATGACTCTACGGAAAGGAAAGGAATCCGCCGAACGATCGAAAAATTCATGCTCCATTTCTTCCCTATATTCAGAAAACCGACACTATTCCGATAAACCATAACCACCTGTAAATTTAGACCTCATTCAACAAAATATGTTAAAATGCCGGAGCGGCTATTGGAGAGCTAAAATCTTCTTTTGCAGAAGGAGCAACCTCCGAGTTGTGACTGATGCAAA
>CAMWUJ010000105.1 GCA_947177405.1 uncultured Porphyromonadaceae bacterium
GCATCGCAAAATAATATCGATGGCTCCGCATCGCAAAATAATATCGATGGCTCCGTGATGTCGCGAAGCTGTTTCCGTTAGAAGCTGTGCTTCGTTAATAAATGGCTGTGCTTCGTTAATAAATGGCTGTGCTTCGTTAATAAATGGCTATGCTTCGTTAGTAATAGCTGTGCTTCGTTAGTAATAGCTGTGCTTCGTTAATATATAAAAGCTTATAAGTGAAATGGAAAGTTACCTGCAGATAGAGAAACTTACTAAATCTTACGGCGACAGGATCCTCTTTGAGGATCTGACCTTAGGTGTGTTTCAAGGCGATAAGATTGGTATTATCGCTCCTAATGGAGCCGGGAAATCCACTTTCCTCAATATAATCTCCGGCAAGGAGGATTATGATTCGGGAAATGTGGTGTTCAGAAACGGACTGCGCGTAGGCTATCTGGAGCAACTTCCGCCGTTGGAGGCCGACATGACGGTGCTTGAGTATGTCTCTTCCGGAGTGGTGGAGGAAGAACAATGGAATGGTCCCGACCTTGCCCGCCAGCTGCTATATCAGTTCCGGATCACGGAGATGGATGCCCCGCTGGGAAGGTTGTCGGGAGGACAGGCGAAGCGTGTGGCATTGGCTAAGGTGCTGATGGGGAATCCCGACCTGCTGATTCTCGATGAGCCTACCAACCACCTTGATATCTGGATGATCGAATGGCTGGAGAACTATCTTTCCCGCCAGAAGATCACTATGCTGATGGTGACCCACGACCGTTATTTCCTTGACAACGTATGCAATAAGATTATAGAGATCGACCGCGGACAGGCTTTTTCCTATGATGGTAATTATGATTATTATCTTCAGAAAAGGGAGGAGAGAATGGAGAATCTTTCCGCCGAACTTGCCAAGGTGAAGAATCTGCTTCGCACCGAGCGCGAGTGGATGCGGCGTCAACCGCAGGCCCGGGGATCGAAAGCGAAATACAGGATAGATAATTTCCACCAGTTGGAGGCCCGTAGCCGTGTGGATCTCTCCAAGCGTGACGTGGAGCTTGCGGTGAAATCAAGCTATATCGGTTCCAAGATTTTCGAGGCCCGCGATGTGAAGAAGGCATTTGGAGATAAGAAGATTCTGAACGGATGGAATTATGACTTCGCCCGATATGAGAAAGTAGGGATAGTGGGGGATAACGGTGCCGGCAAAACCACATTCATCCGTCTCCTTTTAGGAGAGATACAGCCCGATTCAGGAAGTTTCGACATTGGGGAGACCGTGAGATGGGGCTACTATTCCCAGGAGGGGATGACCAATTTCGATGACCGGAAGAAGGTGATAGACGCCGTGAGGGAGATAGCCGAGACTGTAAGGATCGACGACAAAACCACCATGACGGCTTCCGCTTTCCTTTCTAAATTTCTCTTCACTCCGCAGACACAGCAGAAATATATAGCCAAATTGAGTGGAGGTGAGCGCCGCCGTCTCTATCTGGCCACCGTGCTGATGCGCAATCCCAATTTCCTTATCCTTGACGAGCCCACCAACGACCTTGATATCATGACTTTGGCCGTTTTAGAGGATTATCTGGTAAATTTCAAGGGATGTGTGATAGTGGTGAGCCACGACCGTTTCTTCCTCGACCGTATCGTGGATCACCTGTTTGTATTCAAGGGAGATGGGGAGGTTCGGGATTTCCCGGGCGACTATTCCACCTATCGTCATTGTGTTGCCGAGGAGGAGAAGGAGAGGAAGGAGCAGGAAAGAATCGCAAAGGAGGAAGCGGAAAGAAAGGGTGGAAAGCCGGTTCAGACCTCTTCTACCGGAGCATCACGTCGTCAGACTCCCGCGAAAGTGAAATTATCATTTAAGGAGAAACGGGAGAAAGAGGAACTGGAAAAAACACTTCCGGAATTGGAGAGAGAGAAATCGGAACTTGAGACCCGCATGTCGTCGGGGGAGATGTCTCCGCAAGAGATTGTGGAGGCTGGGGAGAAGATGGGAGCCCTGATCGAAAAGATAGATGAAGGCGAGATGCGGCTCTTGGAACTAATGGAGAAAGAGGATGGATGAAAAGGAGGGCAATTATCCCGGGGATATATCATGCAACTCGGCTTTAACAATAGTAGAGGATTCCGATGCCGGCAATCCGAGGTTGAGTGGTGCCGAATGGAGCGATGTTAAATTCATCGGGGAGCACGGAGAGTATTACCTCTACACTGCGCTCCGTTACGGCCGAAAGTATTTCATTAAAGGCCTTGCTGAAAAAAACAGGGCGCTCCCTGAATGGCAACGTCTGCTTTTCAAGGAGTTTGAGCTGGGTATGCAGTTGGATCATCCCGGCATAGCAAGGACTGTGGGGTGGGAGGTGATTCCCGGAGTCGGGGAATCGTTGGTGATGGAATATGTGGATGGACAGGAGCTCGGGAAATGGTTGAGATCTGAAAAAAGTATGGACAAGGGGGAAAGGTTAGGAGTCTTGCAGCGCATAGCGGAGGCTCTTGACTATCTACATTCTGCCGGGGTGAGCCATCGTGATTTGAAGCCGGATAATATCCTTGTCACCCGTAAAGGGAACCGGGTGAAGATAATAGATTTCGGATTGGGCGACAGTGATGATTTCGTGGTATATAAGTGCTCGGCGGCCACCGAGCGATTCGGGGCGCCCGAGCAACATGGAGACAAGGGCCAGGAAGCGGCTATGAGTGCCGATATATATGCGTTTGGCAAAATAATGGAACAGATGCTTCCGGAAAGGAGATATCGCAGGTTGATCCGCAAATGCTTGCGCAAAGACCCGGCAATGCGCCCCTCCGCTTCCTATATATTGAATCATCTTAAAAAGAAAAGTGGATGGCCTGTAGTGATGGTCTGCACATTGATTATTTTAATATTATGCGGATGGTTTATCACTTATAAATCTCTATTAAGAAAAACTGAAGTTCCTTTGCTTTCACCGATCGCGGCCGATAGGATTGTCACGGATACTGTCATTATTGAGAAGAGAGATACCGTTATGGTTGAATCACGTCAGGAGCCTTCGGAATCTTCCATAAAGGCGATATGGGACCAGACGATAAAAGAGATAAATCCTAAGATAGAATTTTTTGTGAATTACGATTTCCCTGATAAGGAGGATCATTTCAAGGATGTTGAAGAACTGATCTCTGTATGGCAGAACCAACTATATTACAGCTTATTAGGGATTGGATGCACAGAAGCCAACGCACGGCGCAAGTGCGAGGAATTGGCAAACTATATGAGGCGTCGTGCTAAAGAATTGAGAGCCGCCAAACCTTTTGTTCCGAGCAAGGCAACTGAAGATAATGACACTCTGCTCTTTTGAGAGATGCGCAATGGCTTCTCCCTGTTCTTAGTTATTGTATATTGCAGTCGTTTAAACTAATTTACGAATATTAAAATGAAGTGTTTTTTATTTTCGTAAAAAGTTTAAACGACTTAACTGCTTAATTTGGGGTGTGACTCGAAATTATTCCCAAGAGTCTATAAGCTTTTGCAACTTTTTCTCGGCAGCGTTTATGCGCGCTTTCTGTTCAGGAGAAAGTTTACTTTTGATTTTCTTTAGTTTTTTGTCATAGTCAGGAAGATTCTCGATTGCTCTAAAAGCTGTTGCACTGCCGGAGGGAATACCATTATCTTTTAAATCTTTAATTGTTGTGATATGTTTATTGATCTGACTGATAATTTTATCCACCTCTCCATCCAACTCATTGTTTTTTGTCTCAGCTTCAGCCTTAGCCGGAGTTTCGGGAGCAACTTCAGCCTTAGCCGGAGTTTCGGGAGCAGCTTCAGCTGTTGTTGTGTCAACTTGATTGCTATCAACCGGAGCTTCTGCCACAATTGTATCCTTTACTGAATCTCCTGTCTCTGCCGCTTTGTCGGTTTTTCCGCAAGACACTGTGAGTAGTGCTGCGGCAGCCATAAATAACATTTTGAATTTCATACTCTATTTATTTTTAATTGTTGAAGTTTCGTAAGCTTCACTTAATAGTTATTCATTACTTATTCTATAGAAGCAGCCCAAAAGTTATACAAAAACTTTTGGGCTGCATTTCGTTTTGATATTCCGTACCCCCCGCCATTCGGGAATAGTAGCGCTCTTTTTACAACGCCCCCGTTTAACATCTTAACGATAGGGCTCGATTAGAAAGTTCATGTTGTTCTTGATGAAAGTTGCTACAGAATAACTCGAAGAATTGGAGAAGGTTTGCTTTGCCACTACTTTCCCGCTTTTTGTGAAGATTGTTAAAGTCACTCCATTGGCTACTTTGTTTGAGAAAAGCATTCGGCCCTCAGCTCCGGAGCCTTCAAATTTATCGTAGGCTACGGGCACAACGAGATTACCGTTATAATTAAGAGCTCCAACCTTTTGGCCTTTCTTTACAATGATTACGGAACTTTCGAAACTTTGAATCTTATATTGTCCGGAGCGCATAATCGTTTTCCCTTGCTCATTAACAAGATTTCCATTTTTCCAATAGCATTTTGGAGCATATATATTATCGTTAGCGTTCTTAGGTTCTGCTGCAATTAATTCATAGTTTTTTCTCGTCCCGGGACTATATCCCCGATTACCAGCGGTATAATAATTGCTTTTTGCTTTTTCAATATTCGGGACTCCTCCATCGGCGCCTTGTTCATAAAGTTCACCTATCCTGTAAGTTGTTACTGCTGATTCATTTTGTATATTTTTGTACACCTCTAAGGCCTTCGACAGATTCTTCTCTGTGCCAATTCCAACTCTGTACATAACAGCAATTTTGGGACTGTTTTCATTCTTGAGTTTTTGAAAAATTTCCACCAGTTCGGGATCGTTTTGAAGGTCCACTTCAGTAAAGGTATCAAAATTAATATGATCCAAGGCTGGCAAGACACCATATTCATCGCCCATTTTTAATAGAGTTAATAATCCATTTCTGTTGCCATTTCTGAATATAGTTTTCAAATATTCATTGAGATCAGCGACCAATGTATCAGAGCAGTAACTTGAATTAATTTCCCTTAAATACGTTAATGAAATTAAGTCATATATCTTCTCGGCATCTTCAGGATTTTCTTGAAGGTACTTTTTAGCCCATTCTATGGAGTGTTCGGAATTTCCTTCGTAACTATATAAATATGCGAGCGTTCCGGCAGCTGATTTATAACCTTGGTTATAAGCTTGCTCAAATAGCTTCAGGGAATCCTGTTTATAGATATTCATAAATTCATTGTGCCAACTCAAAGAGGCCAAAAGAAAAGTGGCAATACCATCCTCTTTAGCAGAGTATGGAATCAAATACTCGAGAGCTGAATAATAATTATCTTTCGTGATATATTTATGATCATCTTTATCATTTTGCATACCGTATATAATTGAACCATACCGTATGGCATCGGTTACATCTCCGTTCTTAGCCGCTCTTTTACATATTTGAATAGCTTTCACTGTGTCAGCAGGTAAATATTTACCATCAGTTAGTAAATTCACATAATCGGATGCTGCTTTGGAATGACCATAACTAACAGCTTTTTCGAGTTTTTTGCAGGCGTTTTTAATTTTGTTTTTTTCCATATCCGCCAGAGCCGCCTCATACTCCTTTTCCCCCAGACGTTTATATTCTTCGTTAACAGGCCTTTCAAGTTTTGTATAAGAGCTTAAATTACGACCCCAAGCGATAGCCGAGAGCGCATTCTCAATTTCGCGATACTTTCTCTCTCTCTCTTGCTGATAATCGGCATGTAGGTTTAGGGAGGAAGCCATGATGACAACCATCAGCAAGAGTGCTTTTAGAATTTTTTCCATGATTAGTTGGTTTTAACGTTTTCTTTTCTATTCAGTTTGCAAAAATATATATTCAAATGACCATAATTGCAATCCAAGTTAATCCAACTTTTGTAAAGTACGAAAAAAATTAGGGTATGTAGCCTTAGAGTAGGAGTGGAATAAATCAAATGTTGAATTTTTAAAACAGCTGACAGCACTCAATAAGATGGTTTGGTCCGAATAGTTATGGAATCAGGAGATAAGGGTGTCTTCTCCCGAGCTGATTATGCCTCGTATTTTATAGGTGATGCCGGTGCGTTGTCCGGCTGTATAGACAAACTTTTCATTTGTTCCAAAACGGGTCACTTCATTGAAATAAAGAGGAGCATTCTGCGTAATGCTCAAAAATCTGACCACATCGCCCGGATAAAGACGTCCATGTTCGGAATGAACCACCTTAAACACGCCCTTTTCAATACATATCAGACTGCATACCCTGTCGGGTGCCCAGCTTAGTTCCACAATGCTTCCGGGCATAATATCATCGGTTGTGACAGTCTCTCCTATGTATTCCGCTGACTGTTCTTCCCGGCTGTTGTAGTTCTTGATATAATCTTCAATAGTCTGGAAACCTAAGAAATTTACCAAAGATACGAGTGTATATTTGTATGGGCGGTAATTGTCGGATATATCGCGGTTGTAGCCCCAGATTCGTTTCAGTGTGGAACCTGATATTCTTGTGCCTAAGTTAGCTAACTTTCCAGAAAGGTATTCAAAATCGCGTGGAGAGGTAAGATTCCTTCCCAACCTCTTTTCAATTGCCAGACACAGATTGGAGATAAATTTTTGATCAATATACGACTTATTCCCGGACATTTATAAATCTATTAAGGTGTTAAGCTGGTTTAAATTATTCGAGGTCAATGCATGGTTGGCCGCAAATATTCATTTTGGAACAAAATTAATATAATATTATGGTCCAATGAAATCCATCTCAATCCATCTTGCACCAAATATGCAAATAAAGATATTAAATCTTTTCTGGATAATGAAAATTAAGAAGCTATGATAGTTCCCCGCTTGGAATATTTTCAGTTCCTCAAAAAAACTTCATAGTCACAAAATCTTAAACTGAATTAGTCCAAGCGCAGAACTTTTTAGCTCGGAATAAAATATTTTATAAAATAACTAAAGAATTAGTTGCGAAACTAAAAAATTAGTTATATCTTTGCCATGTAAAATTAAACATGGATTATTATTATTCGGATTGATATGAAAAAAGGAGGAAGGAAACCCTCGGTCATCACCGAGAAAGAGATGGAAATAATGAAACTGCTCTGGCATAAGGGTCCGATGTTTGTCAGAGAGATGCTTGAATATTATCCGGAACCGAAGCCTCATTTCAACACTGTATCGACCACGGTGCGTATTCTTGAAGAGAAGGGATACATATCCCATGAATGTGTCGGCACATCCCACAGATATTTTGCCGTCGCACCCGAGCGACAATTTCGCGATAGATCTTTTAAAGACCTGATCGGTACCTTCTTCAATAACTCCTACCGATCCGCAGTCTCGGCATTAGTGGAAGAGGAGAAAATTTCGGTGGAGGAACTCCGTGAGATAATACGCATGGTGGAGGAAAAATCGCAATCCTCCTCATCGTCCGATCAATAATACCGTAATAACCAACCCTTTAATTTCTTATGCTATGGGTGAAGTTTTTGCATATTCAATAGGCTCGTCGCTGGTGCTCGCTCTCCTCTACTTCGTGTATAAACGGGTGTTGGCTTCAGAAAGCTTTCATGCGCTCAACCGCACACTGGTATGGCTGATATATATTGTTTCCCTTACGGCGCTCCCGATATATCTCGAGGTCAAGAAACTGTTCGCACATCCCACAGCAGTCCATTTCGAGATAGACACGGCAGGCATAACCAATACTGTGGCAAACCACCCCGAAGAGAGTGTTAACCTTCTTCCTTCCATAATCCTGTGGATATACATTGCGGGAATGGCAGTCACCCTGTTATTTACAGCCGTCAGCTTCATAAGGATATTCCGGATAATAAAAGAAGGGAAGCAGGTTGAAATTGAGGGAAGGAAGGTTATACTGAGCACTCGGGAAAATATATCGCCATTCAGTTTCGGATCCTATATTGTGATTCCGGAAAATGAATCTCCTGAAAATATAGGGTTGATACTTCTTCATGAGCAGTCGCATGTCAATCTACATCATTGGGTGGATCTCCTGTTTGCGCAGGCGGTATGCATCTTTCAATGGTATAACCCGGCGGCATGGCTTATGAGAGAAGAAATCAAGAGAATACATGAATATCAAGCTGACCGGAGAGTGATAGAATCCATCTCCGATATTAGAGAATACCAGTTATTATTAATAAAGAAGACTGTCGGCGCGAGATTCCCGTCACTCGCCAACAGTCTTTACCAAAGCAAACTTAAAAAACGAATAGCTATGATGTGTAAAAGAAAACCTACTCGTTCGAGCCGTTTGCTCCGGCCTATACTTTTGGTTCCGGCATTAGGAGCGGCTTTATGGTTGACCGGCCAGCCGGCAATAGCCTCAGTGATCGATCTCTTTGCAGGATCCTCCATTGCGCTTCCTCGCCAATCAGCGGTTAAAGTTACAAATTTTCCGTCAGATAGACCAACTGAATCCGAAGAAAATTCAGTAGTTGCTGCCCCCGCTGCGGTATCCCCTCCGGTAAAATCCGGAAAGGTCACTAAAGAGGCAGTAACGGAAGAGGAACCCTCTGAAACGCCGGCAGCCGAGGCTCCTGCCACGGCAGTGGAAAAGACTGCCGAATATCCGGGTGGGATGAAGGCACTGTTTGAATATCTCTCATCTCATCTTAAATCTCCGGGAGACGACACTCCGGCAGGACGTGTGATAGTAAGGATGGTGATAGAAGCCAATGGAGAGATAAGCGATGCCGAGATTGTAAAGGGTCTCTCCCCATCAATGGATGCTGAGGCATTGCGAGTGGTGAAAGGGATGCCTAAGTGGATTCCTGCCGAGGTAGGAGGCAAGCCGGTGGCATCATATTTTACGATCCCCGTGAAATATGAACCGGTAGGAGACAACGTAAATATTTTTGTCCTTCCCGGAGGAGAGAAGAAGGATCAGGGCAAAACCTCGGCATCCGGTTCATCCAATGTCATGACCTCCGTCTCAACCTCCACCAACGCGGATGGAAAGACAGAGACCACAACAGTGATAGCCTCGCAGGATGGCGATAACAAGATGTCGATATCCGTTACCTCCGGAGAAAAGAGCCTCAAGGACTATGACGTATATGTGGATGGGAAAAAATATACAGGCAACCTTAACGACATCCCCTCCTCCAAGATAGAATCCATGAGTGTGGATAAGACCAATGGATCCACACCGATAATCCGCATCAAGCTGAAGAAATAATTTACTTCAAAAAAACATAAAAACAGTTCTCATATGAAAGAGGCCGGCTTGTGATAATCGCGAGTCGGCTCTCTTGTAAAGTGCTTACCGCGGAGCGGTTATACCATTTTAACCGGTATTTGGGTCTAAAGAATAAGTGGTAGAGATTATATCCGGAAGGATTACCGCGGAGCGGTTATATCATTGTTAACGGTGGTTGGCGAGGAACGAGCCTACCACCGGTAACTACCTCCAGCCCTCTCTACCCCTGGATAGGGGTTGCACTTACTGACCAGCGGTAATTATTTCGGAAGCTTCGAATTTCGTAATCTTGCACACTTAAAATAAGAAAAGCAGGTCACTATTGTCATATTGCCCTGAAATTATTATATTTGCAAACAAAAGCAATTCACTATGGAAGTCTCAGCTCCTTTTCCTTTCGGACAGCATGTGATTGATCCGATGTTCGACATAGGTTTTAAACTCATATTCGGTCGCGAGCGTGTCTCGGAGCCCCTGCTGATCGACCTGCTGAACAGCATCTTCGAGGGCGATCCCGTCTATGGTAACATAGTCTCCCTCACATACCGCAATACAGAGCATTACCACGACTGGGAACAGGGGAAGGGAATCCGGTACGATCTCCGTTGCGAGACAGCGGATCACCGCCATTTCATTGTTGAAATGCAGAAAGCGGATCAGGAAAATTTTCTCCAGCGGTGTTATTATTATGTAAGTCGAATCACTGCTTCCCAGGGCTATCGAGGACGCGACAGGGAGAGCGGGAGGAGTTGGGACTATGAACTTGAACCTGTTGTAGGAGTCTTTTTCTGCAATTTCCACGTAAGAGGACTTGCCCGATGTCCTTTGGTGAAGGCACGGCTTAGCGATGAACACACCCACGAGCCGATAGGCGACTATCAGAGGTACGCCT
>CAMWUJ010000106.1 GCA_947177405.1 uncultured Porphyromonadaceae bacterium
TAGAGCGCGACACTGGCAGTGTCGAGGTGAGCGGTTCGAGTCCGCTATACTCCACTATAAAAAGAGAAAGAGTTCGGTGGTTTACCGAGCTCTTTCTTCTTTCAGGATAATGTTTGGCTTGTCCAACTTTTTTAAGGAAACTTCAAATATATTTAATGATCTGTGATTTAGAGGATTGTTTCTTTGATATAGATTAATATTCCAGACTGAGAGTGATGCTTTCTCTTGGCGCCTCAAAGCTCCAGTTATCTTTTGTTCCTTTAAATGTGTATTTCCCTACGGTGGGAACATTCACATTAACAACATATTTTTTCCCTGTGATTGTTCCGGAGAATGTTCCTTTTCCTATAAGTTTTCCGTCTGCTTTCCATTCACATGTACCGTTAGGCAAGAGTGTAAGTTCGATATTCTGAGGTTCACTCTGATAATACATGGCCTCACCGATGTAGCAATCACCGATAGATGCCGGGACATATTTTTTGGAAGAGGTGGATTTCTTAACACCATTTTTCTTACCACCCTTTTTAAGAGCGGTTTGTGTGGTTGCATTGGTTGATGCGGCATTTAGATCTACCGGCACTAAAACCCCGAAAGAGAGGGCGAGTGTCACTGTGATGATCAATTTCTTCATGTAATATATATTTTAATGTGTAAAAAAAGGCTTCCACCCCTCAGCGGGGTGAAAGCCTGAAAATATGTATCATGATAAAAACGGCATAATATAATTAATCCAGTTTAATAAAGATATTCTCCTAAATATAGAGGGACAAGAAATTGCAATCTAATCCTTTAGGAGGAGTATCCTTCGCGTCGGGAACGAAGATAATATTAAACTGAGATCAACAGCCGACCCATTTCTTTCCTCTCTTATCTTACTTCGTGTTGAAAATTAAGAGCTGAATTGCCGAGGAAATGTACTGATCTTTTGGCATATAAAAGCCAATTGCGCTATAAAGTTAACATTATTTTCTTAAATATACAAATAGTATCTCACTTATACCAATAATTATTTTACGTATGATTGAGTTCCAATATCTTTATACTGTTGCTGTGTGCTTTCAATTTATTCTTTTCCTGTTTAGCCAGTGTTGTCGTTCCGGCGCAGGAAACTTCTCTATGGCATAGCGGAGTGTGGTGCGAGGCATGCGCGCGAAATTCCGTTCAAGATAATCAAGCAGAATATCTTTATCTCTTTTCCCTATCTCCCTGAGCATCCATCCTATGGCCTTATGAATTAAATCGTGATGGTGGTTGAGCAGTAAATCTGATATTTGAAGAGTGGGATTAAAAATTCCATTTCTGATAAATTCAAGAGTGGTGACTATTGCTATGCGCTGTTCCCACAGATTCTCGCTTTTTGCAAGAGAATAAAGAATTTCATAATCTTCTTTATCTGAAAGTCTGAGATACACACCAAGCACATATTCACAAGAGAGATCCACAAGATCCCAGTTGTTGGCCTGACGCGCGTGACGGAGATAGAAGGTTGCAATCTCTTTGCGTCTGGTGAATTTTATCTTCAGAGTTTCTTCACTATCTTTTCTCTTTGGCAGGTTGGATTTCATCTCTTCCACGAGAAGCAGGAGAGCGGACAGTCTAACTTCATGCCATTTGGAATAAAGCAGGTGTTCAATTTCCTGCATATCTATACGTAGCTTTGCTTCTTTGACTATAGCACGCGTCTGAGGCACTTTAAGGCCAAGAAAACTATCACCTTCACCATATTCCCCTTTCCCTGTCTTGAAGAATCTCATTAGGTTATTGCGTTGTTTATCATCGCGCTCTTCAATTAGAAGATTTTCGATATCTTTAGCTGTGATTTTTTCTTTCTCCATTTTGTAAATTATTTATTAGTCCTGATTTTCCAATGCCCAACCGATAAGATTATTGAGGTGGGGCATCAGACTTTTCCCCTTATCAGTTAGAGAGTATTCAACCCGAGGGGGGATTTCAGGGAATAAAACGCGATTCACAAGTTTATCTTCTTCTAATGTTTTTAGTGTTGAAGTCAAAACTTTCGGAGAAATGTCAGGAATAGCTCTTCTTATGGCGTTGAAACGTGTGGGCGCACTCTCAGACAAAACGCATAAAATTAGTATCGACCATTTGCTTGAAAAGCGGGAAATGACATTACGCACCGGACAAGCCTCAATGCAGGTGTATTTCTGCAAATTTTCTTTAACTTCCAATTTGTTCATATCCAATAATACTTACTTTCCGGAAACTTTCTTACGTCTCGGAAACGGTCTTGTATCAATGAAAGATTATCTTTATCTTTGCGCTATCATTCAGATAGCAGGTTACTTCTGCAAAGTTAGTAAATATTTTCAAAATATTATTATTATGAGCGAGATCAAGACACTCAACAAGGGTGATAAATATGCCCACGCTTCGGTTGGTTCGTTGAGCAGTTTCGAGGGAAAACAGTTTGTTAAGGATGCCACCGGAGCTACCTCATGCGAAATCTCTTTCGGCACTTTGCCTCCGGGAGGTACTGTCCCATTCTTCCATTCCCACAAAGAGAATGAGGAGAATTATATTATACTTTCCGGAAAGGGTAAGTTTCAGGTAAATGATGATGTGTTTGAGATAGGAGGGGGATCGGTTATTCGTGTCTCAACAAATTGTGATCGTAATATCAAAAATACTTCGGAAGAACCGATGTGTTATATCTGTATTCAAGCCAAAGAGGGTAGTCTTGGTGGTTACACAATGGATGATGCGGAGATCACTGAACGTACATCTCTGCTTTGAACAGAACCTAAAATGGGCCGATTACATCAAAAGTAATCGGCCCATTTTATTTATCAGTATTAAGGCTTATTTAAATGTATCCGGCAGGTCATTTTCATAAAGGACAGTATCTCCTTTTTTAAGAAGTGTGGCAAGAACTTTTTGCGCGTCATTGAAAGTATCCACTATATGGAGATTATCAGGATTGAAGCCGGTTGACTTTATTCCTTGAAGAATGGCATCTCTATTATATTCTCCCACTATGATGGCTACATCAAGATTCTCACCGATATGTTGTCCGAGCTTTTCATTCAGGGAGAATTGTTCCGAACCTAACTCAATCATCCCGGGAGTGACAATTATTCTTTTTCCATCAGTGAAATGTGAAAGAACATCTACCGCCATCTTTGACCCGGCAGGATTAGAGTTGAATGCATCATCAATTATAGTAACTCCTCCGGGAGTCTGCTTCATACTTAATCTGTGTTCCACCTGCTGAATTGAACTTATGGCATATTTTATTTTTGCCGTATCGACACCCATTTCTATAGCCATGACCGTTGCAGCCAGAAGATCGGAAATATTACCTTCACCGAGCAATCTCGTTTCCAATTCAAGCTTTACCCCGTTCTTTCCTTCAATGGTGAAGCTGGTACCGGTTGGGGTGTAACGTATATCCTTTGCGATGTAATCACATCCCTCCGGATTTGTGATACCATATTTAATTTCTCTAACATTTGTGACGGGACGATTTTCGCAATATTCAAAATCGTTGTTTACCACAATAAATCCATCGGAAGGAAGATCGTCAGCAAGTTCGAATTTTGTGGATTGCACATTCTCGATAGATTTGAAGGACTCGAGATGCATCGGACCAACTGCGGTGATGATTCCGCAAAAAGGGTTTGCAATCCTGCAGATCTCATCTATATCTCCTTTCTGCTTGGCACCCATTTCGCAAATAAAGACTTCATTGTAGGGTTTCAGATATTCCCTAACGGTCCTCACTACTCCCATAGGAGTGTTGTACGAGCCCGGGGTGATAAGCACATCATATTTTTCAGAGAGTATTCGTTGCAGATAATGTTTGGTACTGGTTTTCCCAAAAGAACCTGTGATTCCAATCACCCTAAGTGAAGGCATGGATCGAAGAATTCTTTTAGCATCATTGATGTAGTGTCGGTTAATCATTTTCTCCACGGGCATCAGTATCACATCCGCGATTATCACCGGTATGAAAGAGCATATAGAAAGAAGAAGGATAGTGCCTAATGCAATAACCTGCTGCGGATATTGCTGCGTTCCTAATCCGGGAGAAAGTGCTATGGCCAAGAAAACTCCAATAGAGAGGAGGGCTGTAAGAATATAGAGTCGCCATACTCGTTTTGTAAATACAAGAGGTTTTTTATATTTCCTCTTGAGAATCATAATGATTTTCCCTATTGCCACTATGGCAATAATAAGAGCCGACGCTGCCGTGGGCACCAAGGTGGAAAAGAGCATAAACAGACAAGCAAGGTCGATAAGTCGCCAAGAGCTGCTCAGATTTCTGGATAGCCATCTCCAATATCGTGGGATACGGTAGCTGTTTTGCTGGAACATCTGAATATCATATTTGAAATTCAGAATCATATATATCCCACAAATCACATAAACTATAATCTGGAAAAGTGTCATATGATGTATTGTTTATAATATTCTTATTTAAGAAGGAATGATTGAATCACAGCGCGGAATTGTCCCGGATTATCAAGAAATGAATAATGACCGGCTTCAGGGAAACTCACTAACCCGGCATCGGGGATGAGACGTTCCATTGTCTTGGCATCAGACAATGGAGTAGCTGTGTCATTCTCGCCCCATATGAGAAGAGTGGGTGCCTTGATGGATGGCATGAGATGTTTGAGATCTTCATTTACACATATACTCATTACACTCCTCATCATAGGAGATGATTGTCGATAGTCGGCTGACCCGGCCTTCCCTCTCCATGCATCTATCAATTCGTGACCTTTCTTTTTTCCAAATAGTATAGGCAAAACCTTCTTGGCTGTTTTAAATGAATACACTTTAAGATAATATTTTAAAGAATGGTGAGGTTTTATGCCTGCGGAATCCACTAAAACAATTTTATTAGTCTTGATACGCGACCCCAATACGATTGATATTCTTCCTCCGAAAGAGTGACCTATTAAGATGGGGTTAGAAAGGTTGAGAGTTGTGATAAAATCTTCTATCAGGTCAGCAAACTTTTCTATTCCCCATGGCTGAGGTGGTTCCTGACTTTTTCCATGTCCCGGAAGATCTAAGGAATAAACTTTAAGTTTAGAATTAATGGCATTTGCTATGCTTGCCACTGTGGAATGTTCACATCCCCATCCATGCATCAAAATCACAGGAGGAGCACCATCCGGTCCCGACTCATCATAACAGAGCTTCAGACCATTTATTGTTATCTCTTTTTCCATTTTTGTCGTTTAATTTTTTTATCCGGCATTTTCGATAATTGAAAGGAAAAGCCAAGAGTACTGCAAATTTAACAATAAAATAGGGAAGAGAAAAATTAGTAAGTAGAAATTAAGAAATGTGCATTAAACTATATGTATAAAGGGAAACAAAATATTGTTAAGTTTTGTTAGATTTATATGAAAGAAACAGAATTGAAACAGCAGATGAAAGAGTTGTGGAAGGCAAATTTTCATGACTCTGATGAATATATTGACTTAGTGTTTGATGCTTATTTTGACCCGGAATATATAGAATATGAAGAGAAAGATGGGCGAGTTATTGCTTCTGTATTAGCTATTCCTTATACATTTGGTAATGATAATTATACCATAAATAGTCTATATTTATGCGGATTATCTACATATAATAAGTATAGAGGAATGGGAATAATGACCGGATTGATGCAAAGAATTGAGGAAAGAATGTATAGAAAAGGCTACGCTTTCTTGTTCCTTATACCGGCATCCGGAGGCTTAAGAAGGTATTATAATGATCGTGGTTATATAGATGGATTTTATAGATCACCTCTCCATTATACCTCATTACATGATTTTGGGAAGGATTATCTATCATCCATATCAATGGATGATAATGCCCTTTTTAACCTTAAAAAGCGATATTTCGATGGTTTGAAAACCGCAATAATTGATAATAATGATACCCTGTATAAGGATAATTTCATTATTGAGCTTTCAGAATTCATAAAAGATTGCGAGTGTCGGCAGCGAGGAATGGCTTTATTTCAAAACACGCTACAGATTCAGACTTTTCTTAAGGAGACATTGGTGTCAAATGGAAAGATTGTAGTTTGTAGAAATAGTGATGGTGAATTAGCTGCTATAGGACTTTATTCAATAAAGGATAATGAAATAATAGAGAATGGAAGATATGCTATAAATTATGCTTCCCTTTGCAAATTGCGAGATGCAATACTTCGGAACGGAGGAAATAGAAATCTTACTATTTTCCTTTTAGGAAGTGAGAGTGAACAGGAGCGCAACTCTATTTGGAGTCCAATGTTCAGCACTATTTTACCGGGAGCATCATCAGTTGGAGCTATCGGAACCATTGATCGTGTTTATTCTCCTTCTATGAATGCAGAAGTATATGGAATGGTAAAGATTTTGTCTATTTCTGAGATTCTGAAATTTCTTACCAATGTAAGGAAAGATTTAAAATATTCAATTCTCACGCGTTTGGAAAAAGAAGATAAAATCGTCGAATTTTCGGGTAAAAATGGACAACTGAGGGAAAGGATAGTTGATATTAGTCTAAGTGGTAATCTATCGGATGTAAGAGAGAATAAAAATAAGAAAATTTTGTATATTAAGGATGAGAAAGGGGATTATAGAATGATTATGAGAGAGCGGGATCTCGGTGAGATCTTATTCAGAAAACCGGGAGGAGATAGGTTAATAGAGGAGGCTTTCGGTCTGCCGGCTCTTAATGGTAAGATCTCTCTACTCCTGGATTGACTATACGATAAACATATTAAAGAAATATAGTATATTTTAAAGATAGAATGAAAACCGAGTCTAAATAAATCGTAATGATATTGAAAGCGCCGGCTGCATCAGAGGATGGAGCCGGCGTTTTCTCATAAGGAAATTCAGAATATAGTGTATAAAATTATAAATGATGAAAAAATTAAAGCTAAAAATGCTATTTGTAATAAAAAATAACACCGATTTTCAAATGCATAATTAATTATAAATCATAAGGATAATATACTTTATCATATTTTTTAGGTGGATGAGAATCGAATATATTCATATTATTGGAGGATATATCGGTATTTTACAAATCTGAACAGTGAAAGGTTAAAAATAAAAATTGTATTTTGTTTTTACTCACACAAAGATCCGAAGGAAGAATAGAGTGGGAGTGAGGTATAAACTTCAAATTTTAAGAATTGGTCAAAATGGAATCACCTCCTGATAAGCATCATGTATAAGTTTAGAAATGAAAATAAAATTTTGATACAATTACATATTTGTAAATGTTAATTGTAAATTATTTTTAATTTAATAGATTTGATTGTAAATTTTAGACTTTGTTTGCAATTAATAATATTATAATGTAAATGAATAAGAATGTAAATTAGAGATGTTTGCAAAGTTATAAATATCATGTTAACATTCATTCACATAGTTTGTAAAGCATCGTATATTAACTAATTAAGATGAATGATTCGGTACTCTTTCAAATAATATCGCTTGTCTGGAGAAGAGATTGAGAATTTCGGGAAAGATATATTTTAAGTGCTTGTTTAATAATTATTACTATTTATATCACTAAAGTATTTACTAAGAAATGTAAATGCAAATATGAATTTGTAAATTACAAGTATAAATTGCAATTTGCAAAAGTTTGATTTAAATAATCAAAATTTTAATTTGCAGTTTGCAAAATATTTATTACTTTTGTAACTATAAATTTGAAAATTATAATCGAGCTATGAGAGAGGAAAATGTGGCAATTCGCCTAAAAGGGTACATTGATGATATAGGACTCACGAGTTCTCAGTTTGCAGATCAATGTGGCATACCCCGTCCCACTCTATCTCAGCTTCTCTCTGGACGGAATAAGAAGATTAGTGATGTCTTGGTAGGCCAGATTCATTCTGCTTTCCCTGATCTATCCATTATGTGGCTTTTATTTGGTGAAGGAGATATGCTTGTTAGGAAAGAAGATCCTGATGGAGCCTCGTTGACCGATAATACTTCTGAGTCAATGGATGAAGATGGAGAAAGAGGAGTTTTTAGCTCTCAGCCAGACTGTAAAATTAGTCTTGAGGGTAAGAAAGCTAATAGATATAATGATGGTATTTCAGATGATTTGAATCTTCTTCTGATTGAAAAGGAAAAAAAACTTGAGGAACTGAATCGAGAATTAGAGCAGTTAAAGAAAAATCCCAGAAGAGTTGCTCAGATCACGGTTTATTATGATGACTCTACATTCGAAACCTTCTATCCCGGAGGTTCTACTTATAGAGGAAGGTAAATTCGATAAAAATCAGATTTCAGAATAAAAAATTCCTGTCCAAATGGCTTAGTGCGGAGAATTAACGGATTCTCGTGGCCTTAGATTCGCCTGAAAACAGACTTAACAAACTATATAAAAGTTTGTTAAGTCTGTTTTCATTTGTAAAATTTTTATTTGCAAATAATTTTTTTGAGTACAAATTATTGGAAATTTAGATTTATTGAGGTTTCACATCATAACTC
>CAMWUJ010000107.1 GCA_947177405.1 uncultured Porphyromonadaceae bacterium
TAACTGGTGATTGAATTTTACCAAAATTTGGTGGTTTTAAATTTGCTTATTACACAAGTCTGCATCCTATACCCTCGCTATGGGCTATGACAACATGCACCGCATTACTTCCAAGAGTCAGTATCTGACACAGGAGCATGTACAGTTCAATGGCACACTCAATGTCGGTTATGATCTCACTTATGCCTATGGCTCTGAGGACGGAAAGAAGTTCCAGCTTGAAAGCGTAAAGGATGTTAATTACCGCACGGAAGAGACTCCCGGTGACAACAATGTTGAGAACGGACACGTTTATAGTTATGATAAGAACGGAAACCTTGTATATGTGAACACCAGCCGTATGATGAATGACGGACATAGAGACAACAGTGTCGGAGAGCGCAAGCTCATCTGGGATGAGGAGAATCGTCTGCTTGCAGTTGACGACAACGGCTTTGTGTCCAACTACTGGTATGACGCGGACGGAGAGCGCACCGTCAAGACTTCTGGTGAGAGTGATCAAGTCTATGTCAACGGAGTCTTCTCCGGCGGTTCGACTAACACAGCTAAATTCTCGCTCTATGTTAGCCCCTACCTCGTTGCCAATCAGGGCGGCCGTTACACCAAGCATATCTACGCAGGCAGCCAGCGTATCGTATCCAAGGTTGGCGATTTCGCCTCCTACGGCTCAGACCCGCGTCGCATAGAATATGCAGGTGCCAACACCGACGGTCTCTCGGTTGACTACAAGTCGAAGTATGCGGCCCAGCAACAGGTAATCAAGGACAACTACAAGTTCTTTGATGTCCCCTACAACGGCACCGACAACGATAACTATGCCGATGGTGAAGGTTTCTGTTGCAACGACGGCTCAATGGAGGCGGCGGTTGCAGAGGCTCGGAAGGCTCAGGCACGCGCGGTTTCGCGGTCGTTCAAAGACCCCGATAACTACGAGAACTTGCAGTTCTTCTATCACCACGACCATCTCGGAAGCTCCAGCTTTATCACCAACCTTGACGGTGAAGTGGTGCAGCACATCGAGTATGTCCCCTTCGGAGAAGTCTTCATCGAGGAGCGCAACAACGTATGGAACACGCCTTACCTCTTCAACGCGAAAGAGCTCGACGAGGAGACGGGTATGTACTACTATGGTGCTCGTTACTACGACCCACGTCTCAGCTTGTGGCAGAGTGTAGATAAATTTGCGGAAAAATATAAAACGTCCCCCTATTGTTTTACACTCAATAACCCGATATGCAATTACGATGAAAGAGGAGATTCTACGATCCTTTATGCAACTCGACTTCCAATGGGAGACAAAACAGATTATCAGAAAGCATTATCGATGGCAACTCATACATTTATTGTCGTTGAACGCAATGGAAAATCACCCGTAAAATTTTCTTATGGTTCCCAGGATGATAATCCGATAGGTGGACAATTGGTCAGAGTAAGTTATCCGGAGGAAAAAGAAGTAATGAGAGGTAAAGCCCCACTTGATTTTGTAAAGGATAGGATTGTTATAACACCTCCTTCTGGTATGACCGTCGAAGAGTTTGATGATATGGTTATTAAAACGGGACAGAGTTTCGGAGGTAATCCAAATATAACCTATTGTTTACTCCCATTAAGGCAAACTCAGGGTAATTGCAACTCAAGTTCAAGCACCTTGCTTTATAAGTCGGGGGTTCCATTAAACCAAATCAAGAGCCTTAAGAAACAAATACATGGGATCGTTTGGGGGTTTGGAGATATCAAACCTTGGACAAAAGAAGAGCAATCAAGAGCGGTTCAAAACCAGCGAGAGATTGATCGAATGCGGTATGAAATGATGAACACAATAATACTTAATAAATACTAAATGAAAGGATTAGTATTCAAAACTGTCATAAGAGCATATTTTATATGTGCTCTTATGACATCAATATTAGGATTCGTGTTCTGTTTTGTCCACGAAGCAATATATCAATACATAATTGTACTGATATACGCATGGGTGATATGGTCTCCTATCGCTATTTTCGCAATGATAATCGCTTGTATGTGCGGTGCTCCTAAAGATTGGATAGAAAGACTGTGGTTAAATTGTATATGTTCACTTGTTATATTTATTGCTAATATCTCAGGAACTATTAATTTAATTATCACACAAATCGCCATTAAGGTTCTCCCGTACAACGTTCTATATTATTATAATGGGATAGAGAATAGAACGAATGATACCGTAATCTCGATATTGATTTGGATATCGTCGTTTGTCTTTCTCGTATTATTTATAATAATAACCTCTATTCTATATAAATATCTAATACATTTGGAAGAATAGGATTATCCATATTGATACCGTCAATGCGGAAATGCATTGACGGTATCAATATGGATAATCATTTCCTGTGGCAATATTTAACTGTATTATAGCATTGTTGCTATGAACAATACTTCCAATAGTTTTTGTCTATATACTCCAATTAATTTGAATTAAACATCATTGATTTAATAAAGATATTTCCGATATTCTCAACATAGACACGGTTTAGGTCGAGGATGTTGTTTACTCGGCCCCCGACTATGCGGCTCATGAAGTCCTGCTCCAGTTGCATCAGTTCACCGATGTTTGATGTGAATTGGTCGCAGTGCTTGGAGCCTTTTATGAATAGATTGAAGATTGCCGGTGACGGGTTTTTGACCCCGTAGTTGTCCCTTAAATCATCACTCCTACCTCACACACAAAATAATCAACATAATGTTTTGATAATTCTTAAAAAAATAGTAACTTTGTAATTTTTAAAAAGAAAAAGACAATGTTATATAGAATCGGATATATAATAAGTTGGTCTATAGGCCTTTTATATGCTACCTTCCCTCATTTTTTTGATGGGAGAATGTCTTTCGATTTGAGAAAGATGTCCTTGGTTGACGCTTGCGAGTCGTACATATTTCCTTTTGTTATGGCTATGATACTATTTTTGGTAGATGTAGTTTATGGTTACATAAAGGAGATGTGCGATGGTCAATACACGCATGTAATAGGGGTTATTCTCTTTCTAATTCTGTTTTTACTTGGTTTTGTCTTATCTTTAAGTGTGCAAAATCCAACCATTGCTAGTGTTTGTTTTATTATATCATGGATATGTCTTTCTGTCATGAAGTTTCTTAAAACGGACCTTTATGACGTGAAAAAGTATCCCCAAGGAATCAGAGTTGGAAACAATTAAATTCTTGAATTATGGCTAAAGGTTTTATCATAGTAGTCTCAATAATACTGATTATTCAGATTATATCTATTTGTTCTTTTATTCGTTTTTGTCCAGTAGCAAAAGCTGGAAAAGTTACTAAATTTTATTGGAAATATAAGTTGCTCTTTGGTAAGGAGCCCAACACCATTATATGTGACGGAGAGAAGATAAACGTATCTTCGTATGAGGAGTTATATGTACATGGCAACTCCATGATAGACTATGATATTCACAATGGACAAAAAGTTTTTGTGTCAGTATTTGATAATCAGGAGAAACAATCAATTGAAGGTTACCCGGTATTGGCATTTCATATATATAATATGAAATGCCAAAGCCCATATAAATTGAGAAAGTTTGTAGGATATATAGATGACATTAACGCTCGGAATTGGGTAGATCTATATCATAGGTATAGAGAAAGAATCAAGATTAACGAGACTCAGTTTGTATCTGATCTTAACAAAAAAACCGTTAATGATTTGAATTTGACTGAGAGATATATTCTATCAGAAACGTATGAGGACGATTCGAATGTTTATAGATATTCGCTCCACCCTGTAAGTTCTTTATATGCAAAAGTTATGTATGTTGTATAATATAAGTCTATTATAGGCTCTATATTCTTACTCGAAAGATATTTAAGGCTCATATGTTGAATAATCCCTATGGATTTCCAACATATGAGCCTTACTCTTTATATTGATGTTTGAGAACCTAATCTAATCGGTTGTCCCTTGTATTGCCTGAGACCGTAACCGGAAACCAATTGTCGCCTCAATAATTTTGGAAATCAATCTTGCAATATTGTCCTTCTTATCAAAGGGCGAATCGAGTTCTTTCAAGATCTTTTCATATTGGACCTTTCTTAGATTAAGGCTTTCAAGGTACACTTTGCCTTTTTCCTTGTCGCACATTGACTCAAGTCGTTTAATGACCTCAGAGCCATTAAACTCTTCTATGACATTTGATCTGGAAGCGTTGGAGTTAGGAGATCTTGGCGTGAGTGTGTATTCTATTACGAGGTCACCTTTCTCAATCATCTTCCGATCTTCTTCGCTTAAGGAGTCTAAATAATTGATAAATTTTATTATCTCTTTGAATTCTTTATTCTTCATTTTCTCTGATTTTATTCTCAAACTCGGTAGTGGCCTCTTCGATTTCAGTTATTACATTGTTTTGTCCTCCTTGAAGCACTACAGGATATCCGTCTATGGGTGCTGAAGAGAACAAGGTTTTATTCTCCCTTATCATGCTTTCAAACACCGGCATGCCTATTTTCTTTGTTTGAGCAATAAATGGTCTTGATGCAGATATAGGTTGTCCACCGTATAATTGAACCATAGTAAATAGTACGCCCAATATTTTCGGACTTATCTTTTCTTCATCGTTAACTTCACCATCTGCCTCGCAGTATTCGTTATACTCTTTAACCAGTTTATTCAAGCTCTTTTTGAGGTAGTCAATACCCATTGTTGAAAGATAATCTGGTTTTGCAGGTATTAGAATGTAGTCGCTTGCAACAATGGCATTTTTTGTAACAATGTTGAAGTTTGGAGGACAGTCAATAAAGATGTAGTCGTAGTCTTCTTCATTCAATTGGTTAATGCCATCTATTAGCCTGGTATGTACTTTAAGGAAACTTTCCTTTACTTGAGTCATGTTTGCCCCACCCAGTTGAGTCGCAAGTTCGAGATCGACATTAATTAGATCTAAGTGAGAGGAAAGTAATTTCAACATTCCATCGTTTTCTCTCACAATCTCGGAAGTTGAATCTGGTTCGATTATTAGATCTTCAAACTTCACCTCTTCTTCATCTTTCTTCTTACTTCTTGATCCCATTGGTTGGAACCAACTTTTTATAGTTTTAGCCGGTGCAATACTATCTTTCCATTCCTCTGGTGAGATAAACGAAAATGTCAAACTTGCTTGTGGATCCAAGTCAATCATCAGCACTTTTTTACCTCTAAATGCCAATTCGGCTGCTAAGTTAGCCGTTAGGGTAGTCTTGCCGACACCACCTTTGTAATTAATAACGGATATTATTTCCATGTTATTTATTATTTAAAAAGTAAATATTGGTAATGGTTATAACATCCTTGACGCGAAATAGTTCTCCGAATAATAATTTTTTAGACAAATCTTATGTTCTAATCATTTAGTCCCTTTATGATGAAAAAGTATCCCGGACATATGGAATGTGTAGAGTTACTTATCAACTTTAGCCATCATTGATTCCACAAAGATATGTCCGATATTCTCAATATAGACTCGGTTAAGGTCAATCAAAGTATTTACCCGCCCACCGACCACACTGCTCATGTAATCCATTTCAATCTGCATCATTCTTGAAACTTTATCCGTGAATCCCTCATAGTGTTTTGACCCCTGAATGAAAAGATTGAATATGGCTCGTGAAGGATTCTCAATATAGTAATTATTCTTTAAATCGTCCCGCACTCTTTCAAAGGGTGTCTTATAAGTCTTATGAAAATCAGTAATGGTGCATTTCCGCCACCGCAATTGCTTTTCTTTAGAAAGCTCAAACACTGGGAAGAACAACTCATTCATCAGATTATTCAGTAGGGTCTGTTTATTCTTATGGTAATAGGCAATAGCTCCTCTCGTCTGAGAGATAGCCTTCTCAAGGTCAGCGATGGTTACAGCGTCCCAACTACCTTCCGCAAGTAAAGGATAACACTTCTTCAGAATTTCGAATCTGTTGATGAGGGACTGTTCGCGGTGTTTTGACATAACACAAAATGGATATGGAGTTAATTCATATCCTGTACGGGCTATGTGGAAAGGAGCCTAAGAGGGACATGACGTAACCCCACACCCATATAGAGTATGGACTTAAGTTTCATATCCATCTGCCCTCTTATTAAAAACTTCCACATTTTCGTACAGAGAGACAAATATGAAATCAAGCGTTCTATTTGTGTTTACAAAGATAGTTTATTTTTTCGACATAATCATCATGCAACTGTTAATAATGCGACTCCAAATGAAAATCTTCCGCTTTCCGGAACCAAAAGAAGAATCTGATCCCCTTTTTCCAACGGTTTTGTCCGTAGTAATTCATCAAGAGCAGCAAACGGCGCTACTGACCCAACATTTCCGACCCATGTCAGATTTGTAAACCACTTATGAGTCGGGAGGTCTATGTTTCTTCTCCGTAGTTCATCATCCAACTTATTATAAAAGTACATGGATGATATATGTGGTATGACATATCTTATTTTGGATGTATCAACCTCGTTAAGTTCGAGAACTTCTTGAATAACATCAACAAAATATGGCGTGATGAATTCATTCAGGAGCTTTACATTCTGTTTGATACACCAGACAGACCGCTCACTTATATCTTTACTGTCATATTCCTTCCAGCTCCGAAGGGAACCATCAGCTTGGGACTCCGCCCACATATACATGCAGGCCGGTTGCCTATTGGCAAAGGATTTCATCTCAATAAACTCAATCTCAAGGTTAATGCCACCATCAGATTTCTTATCTTCCAGCAACAATGCCGCTGCTCCGTCAGACAGCATGTAGCGAAGGAAATCCTTTTCGAATGCCAGTGAAGGATTGGAACTAATTTCTTGTTCATGACGGTATTCCTCTTCAAAGAATTTTGACAGAAGTGATGGCGAGACTAATTCAGACATACTACATACCGCATTGAACGAATTCATCATCTTTATCGACATGTAGGCAGTCTTTAGAGCGGCCAATCCGGTAAGACATACTCCGGCGAGGGAATAAATCTCCAACCCATGTGAAAAGGCTTCTCCGTGTACCATTGAAGCTTGCGATGGCAAATTCTGGTCGGGACTCGATGTTCCACAGGTCAGTACATCCACATTTTCCTTATCCTCCGGATTGTCGAACAGTTTGTTGATGGCAATGGCAGCCATCTGCGCGTTTGTATGTGTAATGCGTTGATTACGATCAAGGGCATAGTATCGGCCCATGATTCCGTTTTGCCGTAAGATTATCGGCCTAACTCTTGATGGACGCCCTCCTATATGCCCAAGAAAATCTTCTATCTGGTCGTTTTTCACGACATCATTAGGGAAAAATGAGGAGGTACGTGTTATATAAACTTTTGGTACCATAATAAATTTACATTACAAAATGAATGTAATGCAAACTTAATACAATTTTTTCATATAAAAAAATTTTTAAATGACTTTTCCCAAGGCAAACATACTCTATTTTAGAATCATGTCGTTATCCATAGCTTTTATAAGCCGATACAGTCCATACATGATTCTTCGTAGCTGTTCCACATCCAGACCACTCAGTAGTGACTCATAGAATGCCTCTCCATAAAAGAGGAAAACAAACTGCTGGGCAACTGTCATTACGTCAAGATCGCTTCTCAACTCTCCCCTCTCAATACCTTGCAGGATTTTCACATTCCAAAGACTCAGCTCGTTGTTCCTGTTTATCAGATATTCATCGTGAAGATCCGGGAAATACATCTTCAGTTGCATCAGCAGCAGAAGATATGATTGGCTCGCATGCTTCGGGGTCAGTTCATCTATAAGTCTTTGCATACCTCCCATCGTTTGTTTGACCCCTTCAACGAATGCATCTATAAAGGACAGAAAGGTAGGTTGGTCAGGATTGATCTTATAGTTTATATTCTGTTTATCGATCAGGTAATGGCGTATTACATCCTTGAATAGCCCACGTTTATTTTTGCTGTAATACGTTATCGCACCTCGGGTCATACCCGCGGCCTCCTCTATATCTGCAATGGTCACCCCCTCATATTGCTTCGTCAGAAACAATTTGAAAGCCGCCCGATATAGCTTCTCTTTCCTGTTATCAATGTGCATGGTACCTTTTTTATTTTGAAAATACGTTTTATCAACAAAACATAAAACAAAATTACAAATAAAAATGGTTTTACTCAAATTATTCACTAACTTTGTATTTGCATAACGGATTACACGCAATTTTAGGTATAGGATCGATTACGTGTACGAAAATGTGGAAGTTTATCAAAGAGCGTAGTCTATTCTATACCTTTTTTCTCTCATCTCATGGATATATCCACGGGAAAGAGCACGGACCATTTTTCAAGAGTTTGTCTTAGCCTGAAAAAAGTTGACTCATAAGAGTCAATTAAAAATGATTAAAAG
>CAMWUJ010000108.1 GCA_947177405.1 uncultured Porphyromonadaceae bacterium
GCTCGAAACCTCGGCTTATAAGTATCAACCCTTTCAACGGGTTAAAGGAAGATCTTTATTTATTAGTCGGCGTTAAGATTTACACGTTTGAAGCCAACTACTACGAGGCCTTTCTTCTCTTTGTCGAGATACTGACCTACTGTGAGTGTAGCATCACGGGTGTAAGCCTGCTCAAGAAGACAATTCTCCTTGTAGTATTTGTTGATACGACCCTTCACGATGTTCTCGATCATCTGCTCGGGAAGATTTGCAGCCTTCTGCTCGGAAACTTCAGCGATGATTGCACGACCCTTTGCGGCATCCTCTTCAGTGATCCAGCCCTTAGCCATGTTGCTTTCGATGTGATCCTCGCTGTCGAAGTGGTTGGGATTGAGACCGGCCTTGCGGAGTGCAGCCTCCACAGCTTTGTGAACCTGCTCCTGTTTGGTCTTTTCGATTGCAACGTTCTTCTCCTCCTCAATGAGATTTGCGGGAACATCCTCACGAGCCACAGCCACGGGATTCATAGCTGCAACCTGCATTGCGATCTCCTTGCCAACCTCTGCGGGAACATCTTCAAGATTGAAGCCAACAATAGTGGCGAGCTTGTTGCCGAGGTGATCGTAGCCGGCTACGGAAGCAGCCTCAAGGCAAGCATAGTCGCCGAGCTCCATCTTCTCACCTGTCTTACCGATCTCATCAGTGATAAGCTCAGCTACAGTGCGGCCTTCGATATCGAGAGCCTTAACCTCATCAAGAGTCTTGGCACCGGCTGCTACAGCGGCGTCAAGAATCTTCTTGGTAAGAGCACGGAAAGACTCGTTTTTAGCCACGAAGTCGGTCTCACACTTCAAAGCCACAATAGCGGCAAAACCGGGCTTAACGCCTGAAAGCACGCAACCCTCAGCTGCCTGACGGTCCTCACGCTTGGCGGCTACTGCCTGACCTTTCTTACGGATGATCTCAATGGCTGCCTGAATATCGCCATCAGTCTCTGCAAGTGCGTTCTTGCAATCCATCATACCTGCGCCGGTCATATTGCGCAGTTTCTTAATATCTTCAATGCTTACTGCCATTTCAGTATTATTTTGCTATTATTGTTTTTAAAAGAAAAGCGGCTCTCCCAAGAGAGGTATTTATCTCATCAGGACAGCCGCTCGATATTATCTGAATCACTCAGCCTCTTTCACTTCCTCCTTCACCTCTACGGTTTCAGCGGCGGGAGCAGCGGCACGCTCCTCATTGCGACGCACGCGACGGCGCTTGCCTGCTGCAGGAGCTTCGTTTTCCTCCTTATCCTCGGGAGCGTCGATCTTCTCAACCTTACGCTCTTCGAGACCCTCTGCCATTGCGCCGCACACTGCGTCGAGAATAACCTCGATGCTCTTTGATGCGTCGTCGTTTGCGGGGATCACGAAATCGATATCTTCGGGATTGGAGTTGGTATCAACGATTGCGAATACGGGGATACCGAGACGTTTAGCCTCTGCCACGGCGATGTGCTCTTTCATCACGTCAACCACGAAAAGAGCGGAAGGGAGACGGCCGAGATCGGCTATCGAACCAAGGTTCTTCTCGAGTTTTGCGCGCTGACGGGTGATCTGGAGTTTCTCGCGCTTTGAAAGGTTGTCGAATGTGCCATCCTTAAGCATCTTGTCGATAGAAGTCATCTTCTTCACAGCTTTGCGGATGGTGGGGAAGTTGGTGAGCATACCGCCGGGCCAGCGCTCGATCACATAAGGCATGTTGATCTCTTTGGCTTTGTTGGCGATAGCTTCTTTGGCCTGTTTCTTAGTAGCCACGAAAAGCACTTTCTTGCCGCTCTTCGCAATCTGACGGAGAGCCTGGGCTGCCTCGTCGATTTTGGCTGCTGTCTTATAAAGATCTATGATGTGGATACCATTGCGCTCCATGAAAATATAGGGAGCCATTGCGGGATTCCATTTACGTTTGAGGTGACCGAAATGACATCCTGCCTCAAGGAGCTGGTCGAATGTTGGTGTTGCCATTCTTTTGTTGTCTGTATTTGTTTACGTTCTTCTTAATTTACAATCCTCGGGTAGGGAACGTGTCCATCTCGGGGATTTAGATACTAAACACTGAGGAGGGAGAAGGAGAGAAAAAATGTGTCCGGTTCCGGTAATCTTGAAGAAAAGAATTCGAAAAAGATTAACGTTTGCTGAACTGGAAGCGTTTACGGGCCTTGGGCTGACCAGGTTTCTTACGCTCTACGGCACGGGGGTCGCGAGTCATGAAGCCTTCAGCACGAAGGGCGGGCTTATCCTCGGGATTGATTTTTACAAGGGCGCGGGCGATAGCGAGTCGAAGAGCCTCTGCCTGACCTTTGTAACCACCACCGTCGAGATGAGCTACGATATCATATTTCTCCACGCAGTCGAGAGTGAGAAGGGGCTGCTTCACCACATACTGGAGGATAGAAGAGGGAAAATAAGTCTCGAGCGGACGCTTGTCGATAACGATGTTACCGCTACCCTCTGTGAGATAAACACGGGCTACAGCTGCCTTGCGGCGGCCAATTGCATTGATTTTTTCCATCTTCTTTATTTCTTAATTTTGAGATCGATTACTGTAGGATTCATTGCGTCGAAGGGATGCTCCGAACCGTTATATACATAAAGGTTGTCGAGCTGGGCAGCGCCAAGTTTTGTCTTGGGAAGCATGCCTTTCACCACCTTGATGAAAAGAGGGTGACGACCGGGCTTGATTGTCTTCTTGAAGCTCTTCTCCATGAGGTCGCCCGGAGTGTAGCTGCGCTGACCGCCGGGATAGCCTGTGTAACGGAGATATTCTCTCTTTGACATCTTGTCTCCATTGAGAACCACCTTGTCGGCATTGATCACGATAACGTTGTCGCCGCAATCAAGGTTAGGAGTATAAGAAGGTTTATTTTTGCCTCGGAGGATCTTCGCGATCTCTGAGCATACACGACCGAGTACAAGTCCCTCGGCGTCAATTACCACCCAGTTTTTCTGAATTGTCTCAGGGGTGGCTGATAATGTCTTATAGCTTAATGTATCCACTTTAAGATTGTGATTAAATGATTGTTATGTGCTGCCTGATTCCTCAGTAAGGTCGGCCAAAACCTTTCCTGAAAGCTTCGGCAGCGAATAAATCTGGATATAATCGGCTCGCAAAATTAATAATTTTATCTCACATACCAAAATAATTTTTCTTACAATCCTGATTTTTAATTATTTTTTAACTCTTATTCGCGCCCGTATCCTTTTCCCCTATCCTCCCCGTCTTCCTTTCCCATATCATCAAAGCTGCAAAAGCCCTTTATTTTTTAATTTCCTTCACATCTTTTTATATACGATTTTTATAGATTGTTTGAAATTTTAGTATTAACTTTGCAGCATCAATCTAAATCAAAAGTTTCTATGGGAGGTTTCTTTGGAACCGTGTCTGTCCGTCCGTGTGTCACCGACCTTTTCTACGGCACAGACTATAATTCACACCTTGGCACCCGCCGTGGCGGTATGGCCACTTATGATGAGGAGACCGGACGTTTCGCCCGCTCCATCCATAATCTTCAATCCACTTATTTCCGAACCAAGTTCGAGCCCGATCTCGATAAATTCAGCGGCAACGCCGGAATAGGTATCATCAGCGACACCGATGCGCAACCCATCATGATCAATTCTCATCTGGGGCGTTTCGCTATCGTGACTGTTGCAAAAATCCTTAATCTCGATGATCTTGAAAAGGAACTGCTCGACGGCAACCAGCATTTCGCCGAGCTTTCCTCGGGCAATACCAACCAGACTGAACTGGTGGCTATGCTCATCAATCAGAAAAAAACGTTCAAGGAGGGTATCGAGAATGTTTATGAGAAAGTGAAAGGCTCATGCTCGATGCTAATCCTAACCACCGACGGTATTATCGCAGCCCGCGACCGCTATGGGCGCACTCCTATTATTATAGGAAAGAAGGAGGGAGCTATGGCTGCCACTTCCGAGACCACGGCGTTTCCCAATCTCGACTTCGAGGTGGTAAGAGATCTCGGCCCGGGAGAAATAGTTCGGCTTCATCCGGAAGGGATGGAAGTGCTAAAGGAGCCGGGTGAGGAGATGCAGGTTTGCTCTTTCCTCTGGGTATATTACGGCTTCCCCACCTCTACCTATGAGGGACGCAATGTGGAGGATGCCCGCTTCCGTTTCGGATTCGAGATGGGTAAGAACGATTCCACCGAAGTGGATTGCGCCTGTGGTATTCCTGATTCCGGCGTGGGCATGGCGCTCGGTTATGCTTGCGGCAAAGGAGTGCCTTACAAGAGAGCCATCTCGAAATATACCCCTACCTGGCCCCGCAGCTTCACCCCTCCGCGTCAGGATATGCGCGAGCTTGTGGCGAAAATGAAACTTATACCCAACGGAGCAATGCTCGAAGGAAACCGTGTGCTTCTCTGCGACGACTCTATCGTGCGTGGCACTCAGCTTCGCGACAACACCAGAGTGCTCTATGACTATGGTGCAAAAGAGGTGCATATCCGAATTGCTTGCCCACCACTTATTTACAGCTGTCCGTTCGTAAACTTCACAGCTTCAAAAAGCGACCTCGAACTGATCACCCGGCGCATCATCAACGACCTCGAAGGCGATCCCAACAAAAACCTCGAGAAATATGCCGAGACCGACAGCCCCGAATATAAGAGAATGGTGGAGATCTTGCGCGAGAATTTCGGCCTTACTTCTCTGAAATTCAATACTCTCGAGAATCTTATCGATGCTATCGGGCTTCCCAAATGCAAGGTATGCACCCACTGCTTCGACGGAACCGGTTGCGGTCATAAGTAAGCTATACCTCTCCTCCTCGCCCTAATGATCACAGCTTCACTCGTAACCTACAAGAATAGCGCGGAAGACTTATACAATGTATTGTCTTCTGCGCTTTCCACGCCTATACGCAAGATTTATATTGTGGATCACTCTCCCTACGGGGAAGTGCATTTTATCCTACACAAAGATCCTCGATTGAAAAAGCTTTTAAGAGATTCCGGAGATATTGTGGAATATGATCATGCTGAGAACCGAGGCTTTGGAGCAGGCCACAACCGTGCCATAAGGAAAAGCATGGAACTGGATCCCGACTACCATATTATTCTTAATCCGGATATCAGATGGAATTCCGCCGACCGGGTGGTGGAGAAACTCGCCTGCTATATGGATAAACATCCGGAAGCGGGAATGATAGCTCCGAAAGTACTCTTTCCCGACGGACGCTTGCAATACACCTGCAAGCTCCTCCCCTCTCCTCTCGATCTTATCGGTCGAAGGTTTCTTCCGAAATCCTGGAGAAGATCAGGGAATGAAAAATTCGAGCTTCATTTCACGGGGCATGACCATATCATGAACGTGCCTTATATTCATGGATGTTTCATGATGTTCAGAATCGACACCCTGCAAAAGACAGGGCTTTTCGACGAGCGTTTCTTTATGTATCCTGAAGACATCGATATCACACGCCGCATCCACGAGGTGGCGGAGACGATATATTATCCGGAGGTATCGATATATCATGTTCATGGGGCCGCATCCCGAAAATTCGGGAAGATGCTATGGATCCATATAGTAAACATGATCAAATATTTCAACAAATGGGGATGGATCTTCGATAGCAAACGACGCAACGCCAACAAGGCGCTCCTATCCTCCGAAAAGAAGAGAAGAGAAAAATAACGGAGATTACTACGCAATTATTACCAATAAAGAAAGAGAGCCATGTGAGCTCTCTTTCCCATTTCATATCGTCTGTTCTCTTTATTTCTTGAATTTGGGGTCGTGTTCGAGCAGCCATTGTGCGATCTGCACGGCATTGAGTGCCGCTCCCTTCTTTATCTGATCACCCACAACCCAGAACGACAGACCGTTCTCATCGCAAAGGTCCTTGCGGAGACGCCCCACATATACCGGGTCCTTATCCGCCACATGCAAGGGCATCGGATAAAATTTCTCGCCATCCTTCTCCTCACATACCACAAGGCCGGGAGCCTTCTCGAAAGCTTCGCTCACATCTTTAAGAGAGAGGGGGTTCTCAGTCTCCACCCATACAGCCTCGCTATGGGCGCGGAGCACGGGAACACGCACACATGTAGCCGAAACCTTGATATCGGAATGCATTATCTTGCGGGTCTCGTTAAACATCTTCATCTCCTCTTTTGTATAGTCGTTATCGGTGAATACATCAACATGAGGAATGACGTTATAGGCGAGCTGATATTTGAATTTCTCCACAGTGGGTTCTTCACCATTGGAGATCTGCACATACTGGTTGCGGAGTTCATCCATAGCTGCCGCCCCTGCGCCGCTGGCAGCCTGATATGTAGCCACGCGCACACGCTTGATATGCGACAGATTCTCAATAGGCTTTAGCGCAACCACCATCTGTATTGTGGTGCAGTTGGGATTGCCGATGATATTGCGCGGACGGTCGAGAGCATCTTCACCGTTAACCTCAGGCACCACCAGAGGCACATCGCTATCCATACGGAATGCGGAGCTGTTGTCGATCATCAGTGTGCCATGACGGGTGATGGTATCGGCATATTCCTTCGATGTGCCGGCTCCTGCAGAAGTGAAAGCGATATCGACACCTGAGAAATCAGAATCATGGTTCAATTCCTCAATCACGATATCCTTGCCACGGAAATTGCGTGTCTGGCCCGCACTTCTCTTAGATCCGAAAAGACGGAGATTGTCGATAGGGAAATTCTGCTCTTCGAGCACGCGGAGAAACTCCTGACCCACTGCGCCGCTGGCGCCAACAATTGCTATATTCATAGGGTAAATGAATTATTGGGTCAGGACCATAAGCATATGATCCTGACACTCATAAAATAAATATTATTACTGTTTGCCCGAAGTGGCCACACCACGGTTAATCTTCTTCACAAGACCCTGAAGCACCGATCCGGGGCCGAGCTCCACAAATTCATCGGCGCCGTCGGCGATCATGGCCTCCACATCATAAGTCCAACGCACGGGAGCAGTGAGCTGCTTCACAAGATTTTCCTTTATTTCAGCGGGATCTGTATGAGGCTTGCCATCCACGTTCTGATAGATAGGACATACGGGAGTCTTGAATTCCACTGTCTCGATAGCTTCTGCAAGCTCATCGTGGGCAGGCTGCATCAGGGGGCTATGGAAGGCACCGCCAACTTTCAATTTCATAGCACGCTTCGCACCGGCGGCGAGCATCTTCTCGCATGCGGCATCAATACCGGGGACTGTGCCTGAAATCACCACCTGACCCGGGCAGTTGTAATTGGCCGGAGCCACCACATCATCCACCTCTGCGCAAAGCTCCTCAACTTTTTCATCGGGAAGTGCAAGCACAGCAGCCATAGTGGAAGGCTGAGCCTCACAGGCTTTCTGCATGGCATGAGCACGCTTCGATACGAGTTTGAGACCATCCTCGAAACTCAAGGCACCGGCAGCTACGAGAGCCGAAAATTCACCTAAAGAGTGACCTGCAACCATATCAGGCTTGAATTCCTCGCCAAGGCTCTTTGCAAGAAGAACGCTGTGAAGGAAGATCGCAGGCTGAGTCACCTTTGTCTGCTTAAGATCCTCCTCGGTGCCTTCAAACATCAGATCGGTGATTCGGAATCCAAGAATCTCGTTGGCCTTCTCAAATAATTCTCTCGCTTCTGCATTATTGTCGTAAAGGTCTTTGCCCATTCCTACAAACTGAGCGCCCTGACCGGGGAAAACGTAAGCTTTCATATTCTCTTACCTATATTTATGATTTCTATTGAAGTTGTTTAAACTTATTTACGAATGTTAATATGAAATTGTTTTTACCTTCT
>CAMWUJ010000109.1 GCA_947177405.1 uncultured Porphyromonadaceae bacterium
ATCTGCTCCCTGATATGCGACCCTGCATTAACATTTTTTGTTGGATGGAGTCTTAGGCTTTGATAAATAGAAATGTATGATTAATTTTGTTGGAGAAAAAGACAACAGAATTAAAAATACTTATACCATGCAGAATTTGAGGAAATCGGTGCTTGCTTTCGGAGCTGTTCTTATGATTGGCGCCATAGCGCTGGGGCGCCCCTATTCACGGGGAAATTCCTTGCGATATCAAGACACGGAGTCCACCGGATATGAAAATGTATATCTTGAGGAGGATTCGGTTGCAGTGTTGGAAGAATATCCTGACACGCTGCCGTCCTATGACATGGATTGGTATGACCCTGTGGTCGAATTCAATAAAATCAAGGATAATGCCTATCTTGCAGACAAAGAAGCGGCTTTGGATTTCCGGAAGGCTTACAGTGCATATTGCAAGGGTTCATACGATGAAGCATGGTTCAGATATAAGGGTCTGGCTGACTTGGGCTACCCCTATGCCCGTTGTATGGGGAGAGCATTAGATGATTATATCGAAAAGCGTGAAGCATATAATCTTTATATATCTTCCGGCACCGGTGAGATGACTCCGGAGCAGATCTACAAAGTGGCCCGGGGTATGGTGGAGGCTGGAGAAGAAGAGACAGCTATCGCATTGTATGAAGAGGCTTTCCGCAGAGGATATGCACCGGCGGCCTCTAATCTCAGCCTTATTTACTATCTTGGCCGGAACGATGGTTTCATGAACCCTGCAAATCGGGAGAAGGCCTTGGAGTGGGCTCACAAGGGAGTGGAGGCAGGTGATTCCATATCCAGCTATCATATTGGAGTTTTCTATGACGAAGGAATGGTGTTGCCTCATGATGATAAAAAGGCGGTGGAATATTACGAAAGGGCTGTTGCCAAGAATGTGCCACAGGCGCTCAATAACCTTTCTTCCTTTTATCTGCTTGGGCGCGAGGTGGAACAGGATATAGAGAAAGGGTTGGAATTGAAACGACGCGCTGCCCGGGCCGGTCATGGGAATTGCGCCACGGTGATGGCCGTCAATTCATTGCTCACAGCTGATTATGCCAAGAGTCTGGAATATGCCCGTATGGCTGCCGAGGCAGGGAATGTCGATATATACAATATGCTTATCGGGTATGCGCTGGGCGACAACGTGGAAGCCGGATTGAGTAAGAATCCCGATATAGTAAGGTATATCAAAGAATTATATTCCGAAGGGCTCGTTTCCGACCTTCTTAACGACAATATAATGGGAAATCTTCCCGATATACTGGATCTTTTGGAAACTGATTGGAAGGAAATCGCGGCTAAAGCCGGTGAGGGTGATCCTTTTGCTATGAAACAGATGGTTTGGGATGCTCTATATGGACTTCATTCGCCCAAGGATTATAGCGAGGCTATGAGACGTTTGGAGAAACTCACAGCTCTTGATGAATCCTATAGGCTTGCCCTCGCACATGCATATCTGAACATAAACGGGAAAACGAGAGATTACCTTAAGGCCAAGGAGAATATGGAAAAATTCATCGCCGATCATAATGCCATTGCAGGGAAGGCCGAAAAGGGAATGGAGACCGGAGACGATGATGCCGTGAAGCGTTTTATGGATTTTAAAGCTTTCGGGGTGACTGTGGACCAGCCGGTTATTATCTATCCATCGAAGGATTATTCTTCCGATGATTTATTCGAGTTGCCTTACCAATTATCGTCTGCTCCCGAGAGGATAGAATTCTACATATCTCTTCTTAACCGTAAGGATGAGATTCTTGGAAAAGCTGCCCAGGGAGACCCCGACGGATTGTTCGATCTATATCAGCTTATCGACATAGGATTGTATAGGCATGATTACGCTCCCGGAGTGACATCCTCACCTACTCATTATCTCTTTGAGGCGGCTCGTGGGGGAAATGAGAATGCCTGTGAGGAATTGGCACGATATTTTTACTTCAATGGCAATCCGGTGGCCTCTGATTACTGGATAAACCGGATGAATAACAATAATCCAAAATAAAAGACTGACTAAAAAAATCCTAACCTATTATTGATATGAAGTATCTTTTATCCATTTTCTTGCTTTCGCTCTCTTTATTATACGGTTCGGCTCAGGATTTTAAGGTGGCGAAATTCGATCATAACCGCACCGACCTTTCGGCGCGTACCAATCCGCGTGTGGATGGTAGCGGGCAGTTGTGTGCGTTGCTCAAAGTGCTTGTGATGGATGATATTGTGGAAGTCCAGGGTAACGTGATGGGGGATATCATCAGTAAAGGAGTGGAGAAATGGATCTATGTCTCTGACCACACAAAGCAGATCCGGCTCCTTTTCAAGAATCATTTCCCCCTGATGCTCACCTTCGCCGATTACGGTTATCCTGTTGTGACCGAACAGATGACTTATGAAGTGAAAATTGTTGATTCAGGTGTGGGTGAATCCTCCGCCAAGGATTCTCCATCTTCAACCACCACTCCTGCGTATGATCCGGTCTCGGAAGCTATACGGGCATACGAGAATGAGGATTATTCCAAAGCTATGGAGCTTTTCAATAAGTATCCTAATGATAAGGAGGTTCAATATTATATGGCTCAGATGTACGATCATGGATTAGGGGTGCCTTACAATATACCAAGAGCGCAGGAGTTGTATCAAAAAAGCGCAAAGCAAGGATTTGCAAAAGCTCAATATAAAGTTGGTGCAGATTTATGGGAAAGATATGAGATTAAGGAAGCTCTAAAATGGTTGTTGCCAAGCGCAGAACAGGCCAATAAAGATGCGCAGTTTCTTTTGGGAGTAATTTATGAAAATCCCAATGATGAATATCAGATAGAAAGAGATTATTACGAGGCGACGAAATGGTATGAGTTAAGTGCTCAGAATGGGCATCCGATGGCAGCGTATAGCCTTGGAGAGATTTATCGTAAGGGTTTCGGGAATATGGAAGATGAAGATTGGAAGGAGGCCATAAAATGGTATGAAAAAAGTGCTAAGGGGGGATTTGATTTGGCTCAGTGGAAGATGGGAAATTATTATTACGACGAAAAGAATTACCCTGAGGCTGTGAAGTGGTGGAAATTATGTGCAGAACAGGGTTATCAGGATGCTCAGTCGATTTTGGGACACATGTACTATGATAACGAGAATCTCCCTCGTGATTATAAAGAGGCTTTTAAGTGGTTCAGCATGGTAATGCCATACGAAAATGAGGCTGCATATAGCCATGCACAGTTCTATATCGCTGAAATGTATTGGAATGGTTGGGGAGTGGAGCAAGATCGAGAGGAGGCTCTGAATCATTATCGGATAAGTGCCCGAGGCGGAGAAAAGAAAGCACGAGTCCGTCTTGAAGAATTAGGGTATGGTATTTATGACTGAATTACAAGGCTTATTCTATAAGAGTTGTTCCGGAAAGCAGCGGCGAATGGATACGAAGATGCCATATCTCTTCTTAATGGTATGGGAGTAGAATATTGACTTTGGTTGCCAAAATGTGAAAATCTCCACATTTTTCCATGGAAAAATGTGGAGATTTTCACATTTTGGCAACCAAAGTCAATATTCTACTCCCATACCATTAAGAAGAGATATGGCATCTTCGTATCCATTCGCCGCTGCTTTCCGGAACAACTCTTATAGAATAAGCCTTGTAATTCAGTCATAAATACCATACCCTAATTCTTCAAGACGGACTCGTGCTTTCTTTTCTCCGCCTCGGGCACTTATCCGATAATGATTCAGAGCCTCCTCTCGATCTTGCTCCACTCCCCAACCATTCCAATACATTTCAGCGATATAGAACTGTGCATGGCTATATGCAGCCTCATTTTCGTATGGCATTACCATGCTGAACCACTTAAAAGCCTCTTTATAATCACGAGGGAGATTCTCGTTATCATAGTACATGTGTCCCAAAATCGACTGAGCATCCTGATAACCCTGTTCTGCACATAATTTCCACCACTTCACAGCCTCAGGGTAATTCTTTTCGTCGTAATAATAATTTCCCATCTTCCACTGAGCCAAATCAAATCCCCCCTTAGCACTTTTTTCATACCATTTTATGGCCTCCTTCCAATCTTCATCTTCCATATTCCCGAAACCCTTACGATAAATCTCTCCAAGGCTATACGCTGCCATCGGATGCCCATTCTGAGCACTTAACTCATACCATTTCGTCGCCTCGTAATAATCTCTTTCTATCTGATATTCATCATTGGGATTTTCATAAATTACTCCCAAAAGAAACTGCGCATCTTTATTGGCCTGTTCTGCGCTTGGCAACAACCATTTTAGAGCTTCCTTAATCTCATATCTTTCCCATAAATCTGCACCAACTTTATATTGAGCTTTTGCAAATCCTTGCTTTGCGCTTTTTTGATACAACTCCTGCGCTCTTGGTATATTGTAAGGCACCCCTAATCCATGATCGTACATCTGAGCCATATAATATTGAACCTCCTTATCATTAGGATACTTATTGAAAAGCTCCATAGCTTTGGAATAATCCTCATTCTCGTATGCCCGTATAGCTTCCGAGACCGGATCATACGCAGGAGTGGTGGTTGAAGATGGAGAATCCTTGGCGGAGGATTCACCCACACCTGAATCAACAATTTTCACTTCATAAGTCATCTGTTCGGTCACAACAGGATAACCGTAATCGGCGAAGGTGAGCATCAGGGGGAAATGATTCTTGAAAAGGAGCCGGATCTGCTTTGTGTGGTCAGAGACATAGATCCATTTCTCCACTCCTTTACTGATGATATCCCCCATCACGTTACCCTGGACTTCCACAATATCATCCATCACAAGCACTTTGAGCAACGCACACAACTGCCCGCTACCATCCACACGCGGATTGGTACGCGCCGAAAGGTCGGTGCGGTTATGATCGAATTTCGCCACCTTAAAATCCTGAGCCGAACCGTATAATAAAGAGAGCGAAAGCAAGAAAATGGATAAAAGATACTTCATATCAATAATAGGTTAGGATTTTTTTAGTCAGTCTTTTATTTTGGATTATTGTTATTCATCCGGTTTATCCAGTAATCAGAGGCCACCGGATTGCCATTGAAGTAAAAATATCGTGCCAATTCCTCACAGGCATTCTCATTTCCCCCACGAGCCGCCTCAAAGAGATAATGAGTAGGTGAGGATGTCACTCCGGGAGCGTAATCATGCCTATACAATCCTATGTCGATAAGCTGATATAGATCGAACAATCCGTCGGGGTCTCCCTGGGCAGCTTTTCCAAGAATCTCATCCTTACGGTTAAGAAGAGATATGTAGAATTCTATCCTCTCGGGAGCAGACGATAATTGGTAAGGCAACTCGAATAAATCATCGGAAGAATAATCCTTCGATGGATAGATAATAACCGGCTGGTCCACAGTCACCCCGAAAGCTTTAAAATCCATAAAACGCTTCACGGCATCATCGTCTCCGGTCTCCATTCCCTTTTCGGCCTTCCCTGCAATGGCATTATGATCGGCGATGAATTTTTCCATATTCTCCTTGGCCTTAAGGTAATCTCTCGTTTTCCCGTTTATGTTCAGATATGCATGTGCGAGGGCAAGCCTATAGGATTCATCAAGAGCTGTGAGTTTCTCCAAACGTCTCATAGCCTCGCTATAATCCTTGGGCGAATGAAGTCCATATAGAGCATCCCAAACCATCTGTTTCATAGCAAAAGGATCACCCTCACCGGCTTTAGCCGCGATTTCCTTCCAATCAGTTTCCAAAAGATCCAGTATATCGGGAAGATTTCCCATTATATTGTCGTTAAGAAGGTCGGAAACGAGCCCTTCGGAATATAATTCTTTGATATACCTTACTATATCGGGATTCTTACTCAATCCGGCTTCCACGTTGTCGCCCAGCGCATACCCGATAAGCATATTGTATATATCGACATTCCCTGCCTCGGCAGCCATACGGGCATATTCCAGACTCTTGGCATAATCAGCTGTGAGCAATGAATTGACGGCCATCACCGTGGCGCAATTCCCATGACCGGCCCGGGCAGCGCGTCGTTTCAATTCCAACCCTTTCTCTATATCCTGTTCCACCTCGCGCCCAAGCAGATAAAAGGAAGAAAGGTTATTGAGCGCCTGTGGCACATTCTTGGCAACAGCCCTTTCGTAATATTCCACCGCCTTTTTATCATCATGAGGCAACACCATTCCTTCGTCATAGAAAACTCCAATATGATAGCTGGATATGGAATCACCTGCCTCCACTCCCTTGTGAGCCCACTCCAAGGCCTTCTCCCGATTTGCAGGGTTCATGAAACCATCGTTCCGGCCAAGATAGTAAATAAGGCTGAGATTAGAGGCCGCCGGTGCATATCCTCTGCGGAAAGCCTCTTCATACAATGCGATAGCTGTCTCTTCTTCTCCAGCCTCCACCATACCCCGGGCCACTTTGTAGATCTGCTCCGGAGTCATCTCACCGGTGCCGGAAGATATATAAAGATTATATGCTTCACGCTTTTCGATATAATCATCTAATGCTCTCCCCATACAACGGGCATAGGGGTAGCCCAAGTCAGCCAGACCCTTATATCTGAACCATGCTTCATCGTATGAACCCTTGCAATATGCACTGTAAGCCTTCCGGAAATCCAAAGCCGCTTCTTTGTCTGCAAGATAGGCATTATCCTTGATTTTATTGAATTCGACCACAGGGTCATACCAATCCATGTCATAGGACGGCAGCGTGTCAGGATATTCTTCCAACACTGCAACCGAATCCTCCTCAAGATATACATTTTCATATCCGGTGGACTCCGTGTCTTGATATCGCAAGGAATTTCCCCGTGAATAGGGGCGCCCCAGCGCTATGGCGCCAATCATAAGAACAGCTCCGAAAGCAAGCACCGATTTCCTCAAATTCTGCATGGTATAAGTATTTTTAATTCTGTTGTCTTTTTCTCCAACAAAATTAATCATACATTTCTATTTATCAAAGCCTAAGACTCCATCCAACAAAAAATGTTAATGCAGGGTCGCATATCAGGGAGCAGAT
>CAMWUJ010000110.1 GCA_947177405.1 uncultured Porphyromonadaceae bacterium
TCTTAAGGAGAAAGACTTAAAAGAAGAAGGATGACCGGGAGGCCATCCTTCTTTCATAATATAGTGAAGATGAATTATCTATACGTCAGGGCTCTATACAATATCTATATCGATGATTACAATGTGCTAATTATTTACGATTGGTCAATATCTGATCAGGGAAAAATTGTTTGATACACTGGTTTAGTGTGCGTGTAACACTAATGTTTTATGCGTGTGCTTATCGCCTCTAACACAATGTCAACATTAATATTGAATATCTCTAATTCCATGGTATTCCTTTAGTGAAGATACTATATTGTATTTACACACTGCCCAATACGCACGCGTATGATTCGGATTGACCACCTTGATGACTCGACGGATGGTGTCACTTGAGGGCACTCCGTTAGTCAGTTCGAGAAATCCCAGATACTTCAAATCCTGCTTCTTGTCCTCAATCAGATCGATATCTCATCGTAATCCTAACATGAACACAATACTCTGATAAGGGCGATACGTAGGATATCATGTAACGGATGCTTGACTTTTCCCAAGACACAAGCGTTTTTTACCCTACTGAATAATTCTACTTGTGTATTGATAATTTAAATATTGTCAGCCGATTACGCAAGGTTATAAAGATTGTTTCACTAATACCCTCCTGAAATTACCCCAATATTATATAAATTTCATGCGCCAGCACTGGAAAATAAATTAATCTTATTTGAAAATTCAATAAAATAGATTAACTTTGCAACGTTCTCACGCCGTCCGGGTATCAGGATTATTAAACTGACAATTAGGCGGGAGAGAATTAACATTTTGGAAGGCGTTTATTTGCGCTTGTTCTTGGCCTCTTGAAACTACCACTTTCAAACTCTTGCCAAGGATGAAGCAACGATAGATGCTCATGGGTATGATTATACTGCGTGACTCATATTTGACTATTGTCAGATATCTGTCTGTATATTTTCATATCGGCGTGAGGTCTGCGTTGCTCGTCTGCAAGGGTGGGCTGTGGTAGGCCTCAAGAGGTGTGACGAGTAACAAGTATGGCTCTCACGCTTTTCTTTTTACCTTCTAAGTGTTAAAGTTATGGAATCAAACATATATCTAATAAATTTTATAAAAAATACTCTAAAATCTTTTAGGTTGTTTAATCATGAGCCGATTAATATAGTAATAGATGGAATTTATTATTCTGAGGAGCACCAAATTAAGGTGAGAGAATTAGTTGAAATTCTTGCAAATTATAATTTTTTTGTCTCGATTAAGAAGCGAAAGAATAAAACTCAAGAAATAAAAGTTTGTTACTCTACGGGTGATGGTACCACGCAAGAAATCTTCAGCTTACAGTTACATGGGCTATTATCCCTTGTAAAATTATCTTCACATTCACAATTAACAATTCCTGAGTTATTAATCCTCCGGATAACTGGTCAAGTTATTAATAGAATAAAAGTCATTTACAAGGCCATTGTCCTGGATTTGGATGACACCGTCTGGATGGGAACCCTTTCAGAAATAGACAAAGAAGGAATAAGAGATAATCTTCATACGCAGGAAGGTTTGAAATTTATTTCCTTTATGAAATTCATTAGAAGGCTAGGGGAAGAACTGGGTATATTTATTGCTATTTGTTCCAGAAATAGTTTAGTCAAAGTACAGGAAACTATTAAATTCTTGAAGGAAGAAGAGTTCCCATTAAAAAATCAAATAGATGTTATCGCTATCAATGAAAATAATAAAAGTGGCAATATTTCTAAAATAGCTTCTGAACTATCCATTCTCACCAGTGCTATTATCTTTATAGATGATAATATTATAGTTAGGAATGAGGTCAGAAATAAACTTCCCGAAGTATATGTGCCAGAATGGCATACTCATAGTGATTTATTTATTCTTTTGGAAACCTCTTCTGTATTTGAAAGACCCTATATTTCCAAACAATCACAGGAAAGAAGGAAGCAATACCGAATTATTAAAGCAGAAAAAAAGAGGTGTTATCTACCTTCCATGATTTGTGAAAAATATATAGATGAAAACCATATACACTCTTACGAATTGTATGGAAAGTCTAATCAATTTAATTTTTCACAAATAAATAGAGGATTTGACAATGATTTTAAATCATTATGTTTCAAAATATTTACTTTAGATAATGATGATTTGGGTATATGTTCAACTCTTACCTATCAAGAGACAGGTGAAGAACTTATTATTCATAACTGGGCTATAAGCTGCAGGTTCTTTGAAATTGGATTAGAAGAATGTATATTAAAGTTTCTCAATCAAGTCTCACATGATAAGGATTTAGTTATTCGTTATAACAATTCTGATAAAAATCAAAGGGTGAAGATGTTATTAAACGAATATCCAGAACTATTTTTCATAAGTGAGGGAAATGTATACGTTAATTTTCCTTCGCAGGATTTTTTAGACAACAAAACAAATATAATTATTCGGCAATAATGGAAGAGAAGAAAATTATATACACCATAGGTTATACAACCTTTCAAAATTATCAGGGTATTGATATAGACAAAATGTTTGAGACTTTGACAGCATTCAAAGTTGGATTCCTTGCTGATGTAAGGTCTGTGCCATATTCTAAATTATATCCTCAATGCAATGCGGATAAGTTAAAATTCGAAGGATTACGATCTGGGGTAAGATATATCCATTTACCGGAATTGGGTGCAAAAGCCAATCCACAACAGGATGTTTTCTCAAGGGCTGCGGATATTTTCTTTGAAGATATCTTCCCAATTTCCAAAAGTAATAGACCAGATAAAGTTGAGCTTCCAGAATACAAAGAAATTGTTGATTTTAATAAGTTCAGAACTGATGAATACTTCCAGGAGGGGATAAAGCGTATTGTGAATGCTTATGATAAGGGTTTTACCCTTGCTCTTATGTGTAGTGAGAAAAGACCTGTGGATTGCCATAGATATTTTTTAATCAGTAGAACTTTAGAAGAAAAATGTGGAGAATGGCTTTCTGTGCGTCATATTACAACAGATATTGATGGGAATATTGTAATCCTTACAACTCAAGAGGTTGACAAACAATTACAAGAAATCATACTCAATAGAAAAGAGATAAAAAATCTTAATGTAATGCAATTTTCAATGTTCGCCGAAAGTGTTCTTGATAAGTATTATGGAACCAGTGATCAAGAAAAGCTTAATGATTTCTGCAATCGTTATTGGAATTTGATACACGGTTGGTCAAAACAAGAAAATGCAAATAATTAAATACCTAATTATTATGATTAAGTTATACAATATTGGGTTTACCCAAAAGAATGCGGAAGAGTTCTTTGAAAAACTCAAAAAGAACAAAATTGAATGTTTGGTAGATGTAAGGCTAAATCCCAATGGTCAGTTATCAAGATTTGCCTTTGAAAAAGATCTCCCATATTTCTTGGATAGATTAGTTGATGGATGTAAATACGTTCATCGAATTGATCTTGCTCCCAAGAAGGAATTGCTTAAAGCAGTCCGAGATAAAAACTGTGATATGAACAAAGATTACAAGCTCTTCGAAGTTGCTTTCAATCAACAACTTTTGTCCGAATCAAACCTATCTAACTTTGTTACTCAATTTGGTAAATACAAGAGGATTGTTTTACTATGTTCGGAACCAACTACTGAAAAATGCCATAGACGACTTGTTAGCGAAATGCTTTTGAAGAAATTTGAAAATGACATAGAATTTGGAGGGAACTTATAATGAGAAAAAGAGTTTTACTATTGGCAGTTAGCTGTAAAGAAGGGGGATTGTGTCCTGGCGGTATAGACTTAGATCATCCGCAGAATTGGATTAGAATCGTTAAAGATGATGGGAAAGCTGGCGCAGTACAGGGTCATGAAATTGCATTTGCTAAACCTCTTGATGTGATTGAATTCGATGGAAGACCAATGCCTCAAGGTAAGCAGATAGAAAACTGGGTTATTGACAATCATTCGTGTTTAAAAAAAGAATCCAGATCTAAAAACGAGCTACACCAAATTTATAATAATTATGGATATCATGGTTTCTGGGGTAATTATAAAGCTTACCTTAATGAATCAGAATTCGACAGAATTAGTGCCCCTTCCGAGTCCATATTAAAGGTCTCCAATGTGGAGATATACGCAAATGAACGTGGAAAGGGGAAGATAGATTTTGATTGGGATGGTTCTAGATACAGAATTAAATGGATTTCAATGACTGACCAAGATTTTTATTCAAGAATAAACGCAGGAGAGAGAATCCATATAGCCAATGCCTATATAGTAATATCTATTCCCAAAGATATAGATTATGTAAATCCGTCAACTGGAGAAAGACAAGCATATAAATTTGTAAGTAGAGTTTTTGAAATATAATTTTTATTATATCTGTCTGCTAAAAATCTTGTAAGGTGTAGATATTAGGTCTGTTTCCATTTGCAGGATTCAGACCTTTTAGTTCATGGGCGCCAAAACCTTTCTAAACTATGACCAAAAGTAGTACTATATGAAAAAACCGGTTTTATGGCCAAACTCAAAACATACAGAATAGATACGCCGAAGGTAATTCAAGTTTAACTTCGCAGAATCAGATCTTTTGTAATTGTCTCCGATATCATCTATGCTTGAAAATTAATTTGTTACCGTCGTAATGATTACTCTGGTGATGTAATCATTCAACTGTTTTTGTAGTCAATAGACTCAAATCTACATCGGGTATAACGGGATCTGCGATTTTATCCTTGATAAGGAAACCCATGTATAAGGGAATTGTTAATACCGCTCCCTGACGACCTACATTGTATTGACCCAACTTGATTGCATTGTTGATATGATATACATCTTTGTTCTTAAGCACAGTAATCATACTCTTTGCCTTCCCGGTTCTGGCTTTTACTTCAATAAGTACGCACTCTCCATTAAATCTTACTAAAAAGTCTATTTCAAGGCCGCTATCCTTATGAAAGTAATATAGTTTCTGACTGGATTTAAATAGGAAATCTGCCATAAGATTTTCAAATATCGCACCTTTGTATCCAAGCAAATTTCCTTTCAGGATATCTGCTTGAGTACCATAATCAAGCATCCCCATAAGCATACCTATATCAGTAGTGTAAACCTTAAAGCAATCTTCAATTGAATTACCACTCAATGGAAGTTCAGGTATAGTTGTGTTATAACACCTTTTCACAATTCCTGCATCCTCCAACCATTGAAGACTCCCCTTATATTGGGAGGCCCTCCCTCCTTTTTTTACTACAGCATATTGAAATTTTTTATTCTCCTTTGCCAGTTGTTTGGGTATCGACTCAAAGCATTCTCGAATATGAGGTTTATCTGCATCATCTGCATATTTCACCATATCTTCTTCATATTCGGATATAAGAGTTTGTTGTTTCTGATGAATCAAATCAATATTTTTCGTTTCAAGGAAACAGTTCACTACTTCCGGGAGACCACCGACAACGACATACCTATACAACAACTCCATCATTGCCTTATGAATACCGTCGGGCACAGCACTTTCATTCTCAAAACATGACCTGACCGTGTCTATCACCTGTGTGGCAACTCCATTCGCCCATAAGAATTCCTCAAAGTCCAAGGGATACATATCTACTACGGTTTCATATCCTACAGGCACCGAATCAGCCCCTGCATCTTCCTTATTTTCTTTTTTATGTTTGCCATATCCCTTTACACCCAGGAGAGAGCCGGTAGCAATGACATCAAAACGACCGTCCATCTTAAAAGATTTCAAGGCTGTTCTGGCTTCCTTACATTCCTGAATTTCATCCAGGATTATACAAGTTTTCCCGGTGGTAAATCTTGCTCCCGGAATAAGAGCCGATAGGTTGAGGATGATGGTATCAACATCAAGGTTACCCGTAAAAGCCGATTTCTTATCAGTTTCAAGGAGAAAATTCATATATATCACATTGGGGTAATTCTCCTTTGCGAATTTTTTCACAATAAAGGTCTTACCACATTGGCGAACTCCTTTTATCACCAACGGCTTCCGATCTTCACCCTGTTTCCATTCTGATAAATATGTCTCGATCTTTCTTCTAAGCATACTTTATTTGATTTCGTGTTACAAATCTACATTTTTCAGAACGAAAAAACAAGGTTTTACTACATTTTTTCAAGGGAATAAATAAAAATCCCCACACTTTTTCAAACGAATAAATAAGAATACAGCATTTTTTGGAACGAGTCTTGGGATTGATTGAGAACCATTGTGCATGCAATCAGAACTTTATTCTATTTCCAGCGTTATAATAGATGAAAAGTAAATCGTTTCATGATGTTAGGTTAGTTTAAAGGTATTATGGAAAACACGAGAACGCGGCTGGTCGAGATGACCGGCCGCGTTCGCGTTTTGAGTTATCCAAATACCCGTATAGCTAAAGAATAGACCATTACCCCGGAGGGGTTGCACCTTGGTAAACTTTTAAATTTTACAGCTATGAAGAATTTGTTCATCCTCCTCGGTCTCCTCCTCTCTCTCGGACTCTTCACCTCCTGCTCCTCTTCCGAAGACGCTCCCGTCGCTACCGACTGCACCATCACCGTTACCTTTGATAATGTGGCTGTTGTGAACGGTGTGATCTATACCACACAGACTTATCCTCTCGAAGTGGAGTCTATCTCCTTCAGCTCCTCATCGGGTTCGACAAAGACCATCTCACAGGTGGAATACGCCATCGACTCGCGCATGAACAGCCGTTCATTCTACGCTCCCTACAAGGGTCGTTTCGACACAAGAACTCTGGAAACCGGAAGCCACACACTCGGTCTCTTCTTCAATATCGTTCAGATTGACAACACCGTGCTTCCCGACAACATGCAGTACATCTTCCAGCTCGTTCCCTCGATCAACGACCTTCCCGAAGG
>CAMWUJ010000111.1 GCA_947177405.1 uncultured Porphyromonadaceae bacterium
CCTTTTGACTCAGTCATATAGCTCGCTATATTCCTTCGTCTGCAAGGCGATATCTGCTCCCTGATATGCGACCCTGCATTAACATTTTTTTGTTGGATGGAGTCTTATTGCTAAATTTGGAATATGAAACGTTATATTTTTTCCCTTCTTGCAGGAATCCTTTTTTCAGGAGTGCTTCCTGCGCTTTCTGCCACCCGATATGCAGGCGGAGACATTTCCTTGCTCCCTCATTATGAAGAAGCCGGCGCCGGATATTTCGACCATGACGGCACCCCGGTGTCGGATGTGATCACATTCCTTAATGATGAGGGAATGAATGCCATGCGTGTCCGCGTATTTGTAAATCCGGAGAATTATAAAGGTTCCGATGCCGATCCCAACGCATGTCAGACAATCCGCTCCGTTATCCCGCTCTGCAAAAGGATAAAGGATGCCGGCATGGCTCTGATGATCGATTTCCATTATTCCGACACGTGGGCTGATCCCGGTCAGCAATACACTCCCAAGGATTGGGCCTCACTCTCTGATGAAGAACTTTGCCGTGCCATATATGATTATACCCGTGAGAGCCTCATCACGCTTAAGGAAGAGGGGGTGACACCCGATTTCATTCAGACAGGGAATGAGATAAGTTTCGGAATGTTGTGGGGACCCGAGGATACTCCCGAATCGGATCAGAAGAAAACCTTCCTCGGCTCGGATGCCAATTGGGATCGGCTCGGTGCGCTTTTGCGTCATGCCATAAAGGCTTGCAGGGAAGTGGCGCCGGATGCGCGCATTGTGCTCCATACCGAGCGCACGGCGGATATCCCCGTGCAGGATAATTTCTACAAACGTATGGAGGAGATGGCGGTGGATTATGACATAATAGGTCTCTCATATTATCCATATTTCCATGGGCCGCTTAGCAGTCTGGAGAAAGCTGTCGCATCGCTTGAAACCAACTTCCCCGATAAGAAGATAATGGTGGTTGAGACAGGATATTCATATAAATGGGAAGTACCGGGCACAAGCGTGCCTGTGGAATATCCTTATAGCGAGGAAGGTCAGGATCAATTTGCACATGATTTGGTGCGGATGCTTCTTGCCCACCCTAAGGTGAATGGCCTTTTCTGGTGGTGGCTGGAATATAACGCATATCAAACCACCCTCTCGGGATGGTATAACGCACCTCTTTTCGACTCGACCACCGGCAGAGCTTTGGTAGCTTTAAAGACTATCTGTGCATTTGCTTCCGTAGAGGGGGGTGTGGGTAATATTGTTATCTCGGAGAGAGACGAAAGTGTATGTTATGATCTTCAGGGACGAAAAGTAGCCGAACCTTCGCAAGGTCTTTATATAAAAGCGGGGAAGCTTCGGTTGGCTTCCCCTGTAAGGCCTTGACAAGCAGTATCTTTAGTTAGGCTTCCCTCTCCTCGATATGTCGGATTTCGCCTGTATAGCTATCCATCACGAAACCTTGCACATTCACCCCCTCCGGTGGCATCAGGGGATGATGAGAGATGAGATCCACAGTCTCGCGGATAGCCATATCCGTATCCTCGAATCCGTGAAGCCATTCCTTGAGGTTTATGCCGCAATGCTCCATCAGGGAGATATGTTCCTGACTCACTCCGCGTTCCCTCATGAGATGAAGCATTTCATTTGCATCCATCCCTTGCACGCCGCATCCGGTATGGCCTATCACCATGATTTCGTTCACTCCCAATTCATACACTGCCACAAGAAGAGAACGCATTGTTGAATCGAACGGATTCACTATGGTGGCTCCGGCATTCTTTATTATCTTCACATCTCCGTTGCGGAAGCCGAGGGCTGCCGGGAGAAGTTCGATAAGACGGGTGTCCATGCAGGTCACGATCGCTATCTTCTTGTCGGGATATTTACTGGTGGCGAAGCGTTCATACTCCTTGTTTTCCACAAATTTACGGTTGAATTCTTTTATCTCCTGAATCATAATATCTTATTTTAATCGTTATATTCAGATAACGTGGCTATCTCCTGTTTTATTTGTGGAAGAGAAAGAAAAAACAGAATAAACAGCATCATAGGAATAATGGATATCAGACTATTATGTGGCATTATGCTCGGAATTGCCATCTGTCTTGCAGTGTTTGTGGCAATATTTAAATGGAGGAGCCTGCGCAATGTAAGAAAGGGGAGAAGAGGGGAGAAAGTGGTTTCGAAAGAGTTGCATCGTCTTTCGGATCGGGACACAATTGTGTTTAACGATCTCTTACTGCCCACACCCTCGGGTAGATCTTCTCAGATTGACCATCTGGTGATCTCGAGGAGAGGGATATTCGTGATCGAGACAAAAAGTCTTGCGGGAAGAATCTCAGGCAGCGAACACGCGCAGTATTGGACTCAGCACTTCTCTTCCGGCACCCGACAGTTTTACAATCCTTTGCTTCAGAACCGGAGCCATATCCGTGCCCTGAGATCCATTCTTCCGGATTTGGCGGAAGATGACTTTGTGTCGGTTGTGGTTTTCACCGAGGCATGGCGTCTCGACCTTAGAGCCGATGATATTGTGAAGCCACGCCGACTCCTGCCCGACCTCCATATCCGCCGCACATTCATCCCTGCTGAACGCCGCAAACGAAGGTGGTGGCGCCCCGGTCGGGAGGTAAGACTTGATGAGAGGAAGCTGGTGTTGCCGGTAGATGAGATAGTCAAGGAAATCAGGGGGCGCCCTAAGATACTCACCATTGAGAAGATTCAGGAAGCCGTGGAGATTATCTCACGTAATTCCATGCACGGACGAAAGTGCATGAACGAACATACCTCATACGCCCGGCAGACAGCCCGAAATATTTCCCGTGAAATCCGGCAGGGGAATTGCCCGAGATGTGGAGGGAGACTGGTGGTAAGAAGAGGAGAGAACGGTGAATTTGTGGGATGTGAGAACTATCCTGATTGTAGATTTACTTGCTCAATCGACCGGCTTAAATAAAAAATACTCCACTAAGTCAGTATTATATCACAAAAAATTCTTACCTTTGCGGAAATTAGTGAAAGATATCGGATTAGATTATTAGATACAGTCTAAGAAGATAATAATGAATTATAAATTTGCTAACTTACTGAATTGCAATAATTAAAATTGATCACTGCGAAATGAAAAGAATTATATCAGCAAGCGTGGCCGGCGTGATCTTATCTTTGGCAACAGTGTCTTGTGGGCCTACAGCATCCGAGAAACGACTGGCCCGGATGCAGGATTCCATCCATACCGCCGACAGCATCGCCGCCGTAGAAGAAGCTGCCGAAAATGCACGGAGAGAGGCTGCCCGTCAGGATTCTATTGCCAGGGTGGATGATTTCCGATCGAAAATACCCACATTCTCACGTCTTTATAAAGGAGGTGACTTCGACAAGTATCTACGCAATCTGGGATATTCCGTAAGCAAGAAGGGTAGAAGAAGTGATTACGGTGAAGGAGAGGAAGTAACTACTTACTCTCTGCGTGTCGATAACTCTCATTATTGTACGATACAGCAGTTATTCGGTTACGAATGGTATGATGTGAAAGTAAAAATCGTAGGTGCCCCCGATCAGTTGAGCCGCTTCAAAAATGATGCTAAAGCTGAACGCAGCAAACCTGATTTTGAATGGTCGGGCGCGAATCCCTATATTGAGATTTCTTCAAATGAGATTAGTTGGGGAGACGGCGCGTAATCCCGTTATTGATAGAAGTTAAAGATATAAATACTATATAAAATGAGTTATTGTAGATCTTGCGGAGGCCCGCTTTCCGATCAAAATCGTTTTTGCCCGAGATGTGGCACACCCAATCCTGATTTTTTCGACCCTAATCAACCTAAGAAATCCAATACCGGTCTTTGGATTGGTCTCTCTTGTCTGGGGGCTGTTATCATCGGAGTGGTTGTATTTTTTATTTTGAGCCAATTGAGCGATAAGAAAAGCTCCGGTCAGGAAATTCAGGATGAGGTTGTGGTTGCAAGCGAATCCGCTATGTCAGATTCTGCAGCCGTGCCGCCTGCCCTTGCCGTGGAAGAGGCACCGGTGGTGAAGGAGAAAACATACGAAAATGGTCTTTATGGGGAGAATATCACCATGAAAGGGAAAATCGATGGCTATCCCGTGACTTTTGAGTTCAAAATCTCCCGAAACGGAGAAGTGAGCGGACGCTACAGTTATGATTCCACCATCCGTAAATATGGAAAGAAAGCGTCCAACTATTTTAAAATTTATGGTTCTCTTTATGACAACGGAAGCAGAATGGACCTCGTGGACTATCTCCCGAAGGATGATTCTCCTCACCACAACATGGAGCTCTGGGTTTCGCAGAGTGGATCCCATTTCAATGTAAGCGGCACTATTTATAATAATACCAACGGAGAGGTATATGATCTCCAGCTTAAAAAGTAAGACCTTATGAATTGTCCGAATTGTAATAGTGAGATAAACGGGAATCAGAAGTTTTGCCCCAACTGCGGCACTTCTCTCAGCAATGTGCGTTATTGCGCCAATTGTGGTAACCAACTTCCCGAGGGTGTGAATTTTTGTCCTGAATGTGGTGCTCCCGTAGCATCGGCTAATGCCGCCAATGCTGCCCCGGTGCAAGATTACAACTCCTCCGCATCCTATGAGAATCCTAATGATTCTTTCTATATAGAAACTGAGGAGGCCTCTCAGAACCGTAACCGTATGTATATCTGGATCACCATCGGTATCACTGCCGTGATTCTTGCCGCCATAGCCTGTGTATTTATCGGCGACTATATTGGTCGTGAGAAAAAGGCTAAGCAGATGCTTCAGGAGATAGAATTGAGAGAGGCAGCAAAGCAAGTGAATGATTCAGCAGTTAGTCCTGCTTTATAATATATAATAATGGGAATAAAAGTTAAGATACTGATTTTATTATCTATCGCCTGTCTGTGGTGGGGATTATTGGCGAAAGCGGAAAGGACCGTGGTCGTGGATAAGCCTCGCCTTGAGCTTTACGTGATGGATGACGGAAAGAAAATCTTTTCCGCCCCCGTCTGCGTGGGAAAACGTCATGGCAATAAAAAAAGAAAGGGAGACATGAAAACTCCCGAAGGCACTTTCCCTATCAGCATGATCCAGAAATCTTCGTCATGGAAACATGATTTCGGAGATGGGCACGGACAAAGAGCCGGTGCTTACGGACCTTGGTTCATCCGTCTGAAAGTGCCCGGCACTAATCATATCGGCATCCATGGCACCTGTTTCCCTCTCTCGATAGGCACTCGTGACAGCGAGGGGTGCGTAAGAATGTATAATGATGATCTTGAGGATTTGAAAAAACTGGTGAAGGTTGGAATGAAAGTCACCATCCTTCCCGATAAAAAGAAAGATTAAAAATCACTATGAATATGAAGATTAAAAGAATGATTTCCATCGCAATGAGTATTCTGACATTCTCCTTTGCCTCTTGCGGAGGATCGTCGGCCTCAGGTCAGGATCGCAACGCCGATGAGCAGGATATAACGGATACTCTTGAGAAAGTGGCCGGTGTGCTTGATGAGATAAACGGAGAGAACAGCAAAGCCGACGACGGCTCTTTGATGACCTTCTCTTTTGTGGGCGATATCCTTCCGGGCACTACTTATCCTGAGTCGCCCAAGGGAGCTTATCTGCCTGCAAATGGAGGTGCCAATCTTTTCGACAGTTGCCGTGATATTTTGCAGAAAAGCGATCTCGCTTTCGGAAATATGGAGGGATCCCTCTCCGATAACGCAGCTCCTGCCAAAAGATGCAGCAATCCATCGGTATGCTATCTTTTCCGCGTACCTACAAGCATGGCCAAGGTGCTGGCCGATGAAGGCTTCGACTATGTGAACCTCGCCAACAACCATGCGGGAGATTTCGGCGAGGCCGGATTGAAATCCGCTTTCAAAGCTCTTGACGAGGCCGGTATAAAATATTCCGGTGTAAAGGGTCTGGCTGAAACAGCAATTCTGGAGAAGAATGGCAAGAAAATCGGCGTGATCGGATTTGCCACAGGTGGCAAGTCGCTCACTGTCCATGATCGTGAAGCAAACAAGAAACTGATAAAAGACCTTTCAGATAAGGTTGATATCACTGTTGTGTCGATGCATGCCGGTGCCGAGGGTCCGACTTGCGACCGCGTGCCCAGAAAAAAAGAGGTGTTTCATGGCGAGAACCGTGGGGATGTATATCAGTTTGCGCATGATGCCATTGATGCCGGAGCCGACATAGTGTGGGGTCATGGTCCTCACGTGGTGCGCGGTATGGAGACATATAAAGACCGTCTCATCATGTATAGCCTCGGTAATTTCTGCACTCCGTATCGTATCAATGTGTCGGGTAAGGGAGGCGTGGCACCCCTTGTAGAAGTCACCGTAGATGGTCAGGGACGTTTCCAGGAAGGACAGATCCATAGCTTCCGACAGGTGAAAGGTGCCGGCCCGAAGGCAGATGCCAATAAGGAGGCGGCTGCCTCTATCCGCAAACTTAGTCAGCAGGACTTCCCTCAGACAGCACCCTCGATAGACGCCGACGGCAAAATTTCCAAGAAATAAAGACAGGAATTTATTCTTTCGACCGGAGAACGGGAGGACTTAATTTTAGACGAGAGAACGGGAGGACCTGTTTTTCTGACGAGAGAACTTAAATTTTAGACAGTAGAACGGGAGGACCTGTTTTTCTGACGAGAGAACTTAAATTTTAGACAGTAGAAC
>CAMWUJ010000112.1 GCA_947177405.1 uncultured Porphyromonadaceae bacterium
TTCCTCCCTCTTCCGCTGGGGGTGTGAGGCGCCCGCGCGCCGAAGGAAGAGAGAATGAGGGAGGAGAAAGAGGGAGAGGAAAGAAGAGAGAGAAAGAAGAGGAGAAGGAAAGAGGAGAAAGAAAGAGGAGAAAGAAAGGGGCGCCCGATCGGGCGCCCCTTTTTATCAAGATCATATCAAATATAATCTATATCAATCTTATCTTATCGATTCTTATCGATTCAATTTTTATCTGATATATTCCTTCGACACCTTATTACCGCGAACCACGATGAAGATGCCACCCTGAGGATTATTCACACGCACACCCTGGAGAGTATAATATACAGGCTCCATATCCGCGCCTTCCACTGAGGGAAGCGAAACACCGGTAGGAGTGCCGAGCTTACCGATACGGGCCGGAGCGTAAGTGATCACATCCTCATCCTCTTTCTCCTTGCTTGATGAAGGATCCTGTGAATAGGAACCGCTCACATTATCAAAGAAAGAAGGATCATAGGGAGTGCCGCCCACAGGGCTTGTGCCATACTTGTCGAGATACATCACACCGATACCGGTATTCTTGATATGATCGGCGGTGATACCGAGCGAAGAGAGTGGAATCTTGAACTCATAGAAAGTATGGGCATCATCGTCAATCTCAGATCTGAGGTCAACGAAGCCGGTATTTCCTTTCAGGAGATCGGGATCATAAGAGAAGTCATCCTGACCCCATACATGATCGATCGAAGGATGCAGACCATCCTTATATCCCCAGAATCCTGCGGGCAGACTCTTGCAATAAGCAGCGTCATAAGAGGCGTGACCGTCGTCAGTGGGGAGGAAGAGGCCGGGAGTGCCGACACCGGGCTTGGTGGAGCACATCAGCACCGCATCCACGCCATTATCGAATTTAGCACCCTGTGCACCCTCGTTCCAGATCGGACCGGTGCCGTTGATATAGCCGTCGAAGCTCTTGTTGGGGAAGAGGTCGAAAGCGATCACCATGTGGCCGTCCATGTTGTAAGGCTTGGATTCGCCGGGCTGTTTCCCTTCGCCCCAGAGGTCCCAGATGGTATAAACGAACTGCACGCCGAGATAGAGATTGTCATTGTCATAAGCGGCATAGAGGGCGTATGAATCCACTATCGGACGCTCATGCACACCTTTGAATGCCTGACACACATCGCGGGCCACACCCTGTGCGATCAGATCCTCGGCGCTCCAGTTGGTGAAGGCATTGGAAGCCGGATGGCCGGTAGTATTCACAGTCTTGAACGTACCCACCTGGCCGTTGGGGTTCACCTTGTAATAATCGGTGATGAGGTTGGTGCCTGCCGGACCGGGCTCGGGACCGGGGTTATTGCTTCTCTTTGTATATTTGAAGCTCTGGGAATTCTGAGCTCCCTCGGCTGTCACTGCAAGAGTATAGATGGTAGTGGTTTCGCTTATGGCGATCGGGCCGCTATATACAGTAGAAGCCGTAGTGGCTGCCCCTGTGAGGCTGTAGTAGATAGTAGCTTCGGGAGTCACGCTCAGTGTCACGTTGATGGCATCATCGGTAAAAGTGGTTCCACCGGCCGGAGATGCAGTCACCACCGGCTTCTGGGGACGAGGACCATCGCCCGATTCGGCCACGGTGAGTTTCATGGTGGCGAGATCGAGGGTAAGGTCGTAGGTGCCCGGTTCGATAGCCCAGGAATATGCACTTGATGCCGAAACGTTGGCCGGGTATTTGGTCACTGTCGCGGTTTCCCCTGCGGCTATGGCCTCATCCTTTGTGGAGGCACCGTAGCGGTCGGAACCATTCACCACATCCCAATCTGCACCGATAGCGGTGGTGAAAGTGAAATATGCCTTCGTGGCACCTGCCGCATTAGGATTCACAGCCAGTTCCAGACCTTCGATAGTATATACATTTCCATTGGCGGTCATAGCCTTGCCGGCCGATGTGCTCCAGTGAGAATCAGAGAAGTCGCCGAGCACATATACATTCGCTCCGGGAGTAGGATCGGGATTCGGATTCGGATTAGGGTTGGGACTGTCACCGGTAGAGGTGGTGCCGTCCTGATGATAAGTGGCTTTATCCACATAAGTGAGGTCGCCGCCGCCTACCTTGGCACCGCCGTTCTCAGAGATAATCACCTGTTCGGGCACCGGCTTTCCTGCAGGGAGTTCCCAATACCATTTACCATCCTTCTTGGTCATTGCATCGCCGGGCCAGGTGCCGTTGGCACAGCAGTTGGCTGTAGAGGTCCATGCCCATACTGCCGGCTGGGAGAATGTGCCGTCGTAGTAGATATAATGGCCGTCGCCGGGAGTGGGATCCGGGTTGGGGTTGGGATCAGGGTTAGGATCGGGGTTGGGATTCGGATTGGGATTATCACCTGCATTTACCACAGTCAGAGTCATGGCTGAGGGATCGAAGGTGAAATCGTATGTGCCGGCAGCTACTGTCCATGAGAGACATCCGGAAGCATCCACGCCGTTGGCATATTTCACCACAGTGGCAGGAGTGCCGACAGTGATCGGAGCTCCCTCGGTGGCGGCGCCATAGCGGTTGGCGCTCATATTAAGGTCATCCCAGGTAGCACCCACATAATCGGTGAGATTGAAATAACATTTGGTCTCGCCCGCACCGGCAACCATCTTCACGCCATTGGCCACATACTTGCCGTCGGTAAGGGTCATGGCAGCGCCTGTGCCGGGAGTCTTGCTCCAGCCGGCTGTGCCCTCGAGATTACCAAGAATCCACATATCGCCTGTCGGCACGGGATCAGGACCGGGGTTAGGATCGGGGTTAGGATTAGGATTAGGACTCACTCCATCCTTGATGAGCACTGCGATACCGCTTGATCCCACATTTCCGGAGATATTGGTGGATGTCACGGTGAAAGTGCCGCCGCTCACGCGGTCGGTGTATGTACCGGCAGGGCAGTAGCCGCCGCCATTAGTCACGTTCACATTGCCGCTCCCTTTCATCACGATCACGGCGCCGCCATCTTTACGGGTCACGCAGAAAGTGTTGCCGGCAGCCTCACACCAGTCAGCCTTACCCACCATGAGATTGCGGAATTTATTCACCTCCGAAATATGCTTCGAAGTGAAAGCTGTCGATCCTTTGCCTACCTTGATATTGCTGAATCCCTTTGTGTTGGGGCGCGAGAGATAAAGGGCCGTCGCACCGCTGCGGCAAGCATAGGCGGCATAAGCGCGGTCGATAGTGCCCTGGTCCACATTCTGACTCCATTCATCGTTGGAGTAGGTGTCGTGACTTTCGCCCCAATACACCACTTTATCGCCTAAATTATAGTTCACATGCCAGCTTCCGCCATAGCCACCGGGAACACCGCCGTTGCTCTTGGCTGCATAATTGCAATATTCATTATCAGTCACCGACATATAGGTGCCGTATTCCTTGATGATGGATGGATCAGGACCCGGTTTGTCGAGGATTTCACCGTAATGCCACATTCCGGGCACCGAAGTAACCTCCTTCCAGAACTGGCATCCCTCCGAAGGAAGACCGATATGCTTGGCGGCATCCCAGCGGATACCGCTCACACCCATATTCTTGAGGGCCTGCACATAAGCTTTACCGCGAGCTGCCACTTCCGAATTCTCGGAATTCACATCGCCGTAATCTCCGAGCTGGCCATGCGTGATCGAATAGCGGTTGCCATAGTTGATACCGCCTTCCCAGCGCACACGACCGCCGCTGTCCCACCATGTATCGTGGTATCCGGCAGTCTTATCTACATGGTTAGCCACCACATCGACGATAATCTTGATGCCATACTCCTTTGCGGCCTCGCAAAGGTCTTTGAGATCCTGCTCCGAGCAATAGCCGGAGGATTTGAAAGCAAGGTCGTAGGGACGGTAGAGATCGTGCCAGGGAGAACCCTTGCTCACGTCGCCACGCTGCATCGGTGAGAGCTGCACGGAACCGAATCCGGCGGCTGCAATCTGCGGAAGGGCTTCCTTCACATCCTTAGCCGGCCAGTTGAAGCAGTGAAGGATGTTACCCTGCTGAATAGCGGACGGCAGACCATAATCGGCCGCCATCGCTGCGGGAATCATCAACAATCCTGCCAAAAGGCTGCTGAGTGTTCTTTTCTTCATGATTTAAAATATATAGTTAAGCTATTAAGTATCGGAAAATTCTGAGAAGTTCAAGGAGCTTATTCAGGGAAATCCAAAGAGCCGGAAGGGATGAATACACCAAAATCGGTATTATTTTACCTTTTCACCCTCTAAGGCTATAGATGTGACAAAGTTAAGAAAATAATCCGAGACGGCGACAAGAAAAAAATATGTTATACAGCATATTTTCCCAATCCAAGAGAAATGAGAGAGGGAAGGAAAGAGAGGAAAAGAGAGGGAAAAAGAGGGAAAGAGAGGGAGCTGAAGAAGCTCTTAAACAGCTCCAAACCGCGGCTCCGCAGTGAAAATCAGAATTCCGAATAAGCGCGGAGCCCGGTGTGGGGCGGTGCCAAAGCCTCCGGCTGGCCGAAGAAAGCCCCCGGTGCGGGGCGGTGCCAAAGCCTCCGGCTGGCCGAAGAAAGCCCCGGTGTGGGGCGGGGCCAAAGCATCCGGCTGGCCGAAGAAAGCCCCGGTGTGGGTCGGTGCCAAAGCCTCCGGCTGGCCGAAGAAAGCTCTCAGCTTAAGGAGCGATTGGCTATATATTCAGCCAAAGCATTCATCCTCTTACAGGCTTCGCGACTCACCGTCGCCCTCCCCTTGCTCCAATCCTCATCCCTGGGAGCCAGAATCAGAAGCTCCCCCTTCGCGCATTGCTCGAAATCATGCCTTGCCGGCTTATATGGCGGATCAGGCAGTGGTTTATCCACAATAAGAATCACCGGCCCTCCTATCTGCTCTATTTGCTTTCTTATCTCCTTCTCCGCCGGAGAAATAAAGGGAGATACCATTACCGTCCCCCCATAAGAAGCATCAAGCCAGCGATCCCGCAGATCCTCCCGTTGCTCGGGCGAATAGCGCCTGTGAATAATCACGGCCTCTATAAAGGGATTCTTAAGCAACTGCAAATTGCCATAGCCGATATAATATTCTCCATTGAGCCGTATCCGGTCGCAACGATCGAAAAAGCTCCTCTTGGCTCTCCTCACTGCTAACCGGTAAGGATTATCTTTCACATATTGAATCACATCATCCAAACTTCTCTCCGCATATATAATCTTATCGTTATATCCCGGAAGAAAAGGATCATAACCTAATCTCTCTCTGACAAAATGCCTGAACTTAGAGATATATTTTCCTAAATGCCATGGCAGTCTATCCCGAATATCTATCACAAAATGGATATGGTCGGGCATCACCTCCTTGGCATAAATCCGGGCTGACGGCAGCCACTGCGGGATTTGCTTGATCTGCCTGGCAATTATTTTTCCTATCCTATTATATTCCGCTTGTGGATAGTCCCTACTTCCTTTTGGGGCATCTGTATCTCCCTCTATCCTACTGAAAGCATCAACACTTTCCGCTTTATTCATTGTGATCAGATATTTGCAAGGAGAAAAATAATCATGCCATCGGGCTCTCTTATTATGACGGCTCTTCATCTCTTAAATATATTAGGTAGCAAAAATAATTAAATATCAGGATTCAAGCAAATAACACCACCTCATTCGCCGGGAGGATTCATTTTGACGGGAGGACGGGAGATATTTTTTTGACGGGAGGACAGGAGGACAGGAGATTCTTTTTTTTGACAGGAGGATTTATTTTTGACAGGAGAACGGGAGGACAGGAGGGAGCCCTCTTTGAATCTCCGGTCCTCCGGTTCTCCTGTCTTAATTTATTTCTCCTGGCCTGATGTCTCGGGGGGATCTTGGGTCGATGGGGGTACGGCAACCCGTCCCGGGTTGAGGGTCGTCGTATCGGGGGATCCGGGGGTAGCTACGGCTTCGCCGTGCGTAACCCCCGGTTGGGTTGGACGGAAACCCCTCCGGGGTTAAGGAGCCGGTATTCACAATTTTATTTTGATAAAGCGTTTCTGCGTCAATTCTGCTCGATCTGCGTGGGCGCAGCCCTAAAATTTCTCCGTATGGATTCATCTTTTTCTTTATGAGGAATTTAAAGAGTCCGTACGCTGGAACTTTTTTCGGCAGGAACCGGCAGGAACTGACGGGGAAGGATTAGATAGGAATAATATTAAACTCCCCTTCATACATTTTTTCTATCTCCTTTTCCAAAATTTCAAATGTAATTTTACCCTTCTCCCAACTGTCTCTATTAATAAGTAAATAGATTGAGTTTTCTTCATCATAGGCTTGCAGAAATGTGTTGGGACCAAATATTGAAAGCATGAACCGACGGTAAAATCTGAATCTTTTGTTAGTTACTCTCTTTTTTACATCCGAGGAATGGATTAGATCAGGAGCTGCTACAAAACCAAATGAAGCAAGTCTATTCTTTCTATAGTAATATTCTAAAATCTTTACGCAAGACATTACAATTGTTCGCGGTTCATAATCGTTTGTCAGCAATGAATATCTGTTTTTACTTGCTACAACTCTGTCTTAGCCTGAAAAAAGTTGACTCATAAGAGTCAATTAAAAATGATTAAAA
>CAMWUJ010000113.1 GCA_947177405.1 uncultured Porphyromonadaceae bacterium
CTTTTTCAAGCTGCCGATTCAACTTTTTCATCCAATTCTTATCCCGAACTCGCGTAAATAAGTAATTACCACGATAGTAATTACCTATTCCTTGGGCATACTTTATACAGAAAAATTCCTCTATACAATCCTTATCTTTAAGTTTCTCAAAATAGTCAGTAATAATGTCAGGAATCACTCATATTTCCTTTTCTCCACCGGGTAGCGTCTGTTCCACCCATGGATAGCAGCAGCAAATAGTATTGGTCACATAAAAAATCTGATTTGATGTACAACGATAGCTTTACTTCTTTAGATATTTTACTGTATGCAGGGAGTCGTTTTCTTTTGCCATGAAAAGGTATATCCCGGCGGGAAGCGAAGCGAGTGAGATTTCTGAATCTCCCTCCACCGAGAGTTTCATCCTGAGTCGCCCTTCCGTGTCATAAGCTGTAACCTCGGTGCTACCGGATGCCGTCACTTTCAACACATCATCATCGATTATCGAGATAGTGGAGTCACGGTCGGCTATGGCTGCGGCTATCCCGCTTAGCTTTGTAAGATTCAGGTAAGATCCTTCCGAGAGTTCAACCTCCGGATATAGTTCGTCATTGATATAGATGGTATATCTTCCGGGTTCGATGTTTTGATAGGAGGCATCAATGTCATAATTGCACATACATGAAGCAGGATTTTCCAACTCCACATTGACCCGGAAGTGTATCTCCCGTCCATTAGATATAGAGGCTTCGGTGTCAAGCAGCGCAGCGCAATTCTCCCTCAGGTTCTTGCCGTAGAAGGTAAGAGTACGATTCTCATACGTGATAAGAAATTGAGACCGTCCATCATTGAATCCATCTCCATCAAAGGTGGTTGGAGCCTTCTTGCAGGGAGACTGCGACATTGATTCGGCAGAAAGATTCTCGGCCTTGGCGGAGAATGTCATGTTTAAAAAAAGAACAAGGGTAGATAGTAAGTAAATAGTTCTCATAGGCGTCTTTCTTTAGTGGTTAACTTATTTTACCCCAAATATAAGGCAATATAATTTCAAAAACAAGGAATATGTTGTAAAACATAAAATTAAGAGTGCGTTGTCTTTTAAATGATTTCAAATCTTTTGAATATCATTAATTTGGTTTAAAAATTAAACACACTTTAAGTCATCCAAACGATACCCCTCTCCGCCCTATGTTTAGGAAGTGTAAAGGAGTTATGACCATGCGGTGGAGAGGGATATCTGTCAGTTGATTACTTTGCTACAAACTTCTTGCCTCCACGGATATATACCGATCCGGGCTGCGGGTTGGAGACCACACGGCCATGGAGGTCATAGAGGAGAGACGGGATATGTGTATTCTTTAATGAAATTGAATTGACTTCTGCATCTGCATTTAAAGGTTTACCATATATTATTTTACCATCTAACTCTTCCACACATCGAAGATTGGGGACATAAAGATATTCACCACTTATAGCCGGAATATAGGAAAGACTTTGTGGGGCAAAGAAAAATCCATACCATGATATCAATGCCGGAACATAGCTTTCCAAATATCCGCCGGTTGATCCAATTCCTTCCACAATTTGCATATTTCCATTCCAGTTATTTTCACATGGTTGGATAAGAGAATATATTTTCGTGCTTTCACCGTTGAAAATACTCTCTTGTGAATCTTCTTTGATACCCGAAATTATCATCGGTCCTTCTATATATGAAATAGGCATTCCGTCAGAATCTTTCCAATATAGTTGATAACCGGACCAAGGCCATTGGCATATATCGCCAATCTTATAATCAAAATCATAAAGAAGATATTCTGTTCTTTGGGAAGGATTCCATAGCTTACTATTCCCCGGATAGCATGTATATTCTTCGGGTAGTTCATTACCATACCACCATAGCAGACAGGTGGAAATGAATTCTCTTTCGTCTGAGGAATCTGCTGATTCTGTATTATGAATATTCAAGTTAATTCTTACCCATACTTTCTCATTTTCTTCCTTCAACCAACACACTGGGGTAGTGATCACATCGTTCTTCAAAGAATCCACTGCAATTACAGGGTACCATTCTTTGTCATCCGGCTGTGAGTTATTAATCTTGAACCCAACAATCAATCTTTTTGCTTTTAGAGTATTATTATCTGCTTTGAATGTTGTGTACCACCAAGTTTTACCTTCCTCAACCATCTTATGTTTAGCTGATGGTGTCAAGTTTGGAATCAATGCTCCCAGAAGAATAATTATTCTTAATATATTAGTGTTCATATAATTATTATTTTATGGTGACTACTGCTCCTTTCTCGAAAACCACATTCTTACTTATAATCACTTCTTTATTAGTGTTATACTCCATTATTCCTGTTGAAACATTACAATCATGGATTGTTATAGGCTGATGAGATAAGACTGAGAATCGGGCTTCCTTTTCTATTTTTAGGTTACCTGTTATTTCTGCTTCTTCAAGAGCTTCAATCTGAAGAATATTTTTATCCCTCACTGTGAGAGCCTCTTTGTTGAGTGTTAGATCATTTTTTGTCTTAAGGCGTCCTGTAAAAAAATACATGCTACTTGTCACATCAAGACCTGAAATAATGGATGTTGAAATATACGGACACATATCAGATCTATAGAGTATTTTAGTTTCATTCAGAGTATCCTCTACAAACCCAATTTTATTTATTGGGGATGTCCAATATTCCGAATTTTTATTTGTAAAATCAAACTGCCCAATGTTTATTTCCAAAGATAAAATGTCAGTGGGAAATCCTACATCTTTTTTATAATCTACAGAAGGCTTTCTAAACCATAGCGGCACAAGAGGGTCTCCAGTCAATCCTACAACGGTAGGTAGATATCGTCCTATTATGGAATTACTAAAATATTGCATACCCCCTTGATTCACAATTAACCCTGCATAGGGCATATTAATTCCGGATTCGTATAAATTCAATCCTGAATTAAAGATACTTCTGCAAAAAATTGGACTATAAACGATATACCCTGCTTCACTATTACCAATAAAAGCCACTCCACCATATTTATCACCCATGATATATGATTCCGCAAAAGTGTAAAAGTCTTTTTCTTTTCCTATTTCTGCAAGAGTACAGGAGGTTGATAGAGTCCAAGATGGATAATCTTCATTTGTTAGATTGTTAAGACCATTCTTCGATTCCTCAATAAAGCCGATTGTACATTTGTCTAATGGAGAAATCCCGGTGCTTCCCGACTTTTTTTCATCAACTTTGTTATAATCATATATAGATACACCGGCAGTGCCTCCATGTGTTCTCCAATCCACAAATCCTGCAGGATAAGCATTTATATTTGTTATTGCCTCACTTCCCCAATATATCTGAGTTAGAGCTACAGTGTCTAAATTAATAGATGGAAAATGTTGAAAGTAAAGAGCACGAGAAGTCCTATTAAATGCTTTGTACATTCCGGAGTCATTCCCAAACTGAATGTATGCCCTATCTAAATATGATTGATCCACCTTTCTTAAATTAAATTCATATTGAAGAATTTTATTTATATAATTATCCACCTCTTTTTCTGTAGAAAAAGTAATTCTTCCAACATTAAGGTCAAAACTCATGAATCTGATATCTTCAATATTCCCATAGCTGGTCGCTGTTTCTTTTGGCCAAGAATGATTTAGGTCTCGGAAATACTGGTCGCTGACGTATGTGGATTCTTCAAAAAAATTCTTAGCATATACCCAACGTCCCGGTATTTCAGGATACGGCCCTGCCAAAAGAACATAGTCGGTTCCGTTTCTTTGGTGAGCATAGAATAAAAAGCCACGGAGCTTACCGGCGTCATCATTTATATTGGATATAAAATCCCCATACTTACTTTCGGAGCTTTCTAATATATCTTCAATACAAACCACCTTACTATTGAATCCCCTCAATCTTCTTAGAGCAGCAAGCCGTTCCATCTTTTTGGATAGTTTTTTTGTGGTGACAATCATATAGGGAATATACTCGTATTGGCTTTCAACTTGACTGGCCACTTTGGAATTTACATTGGTATTTCCAAAAAAACGAGCATCACAGTTGGCTTCCACATCTTCCGGATTGACAACGATGAATTTAGTATTGGTTATGGCATTGTCTATACTCTTTTGATGAAGAGGACGACAAAGTCCGGTCAATATATCATTGTCACTTGACCATGATATATTCAATCTTATCTTTTTTCTCAGAGAAAGGCTATTGCTTTCCCTGTTCCATTCTACCGGATTGATTCTGATTTTAAGGACTCGGCTGAAGCCTCCTATTGTGGATTGAGTCTCAATTGTTGCAGGTTGCATAACATGGCTTGCCGATTGTAAATCGAGATGAGTGAATGATGGAATGTTCTCATTTGTAGAAGTGGGAATCGGTGGTTGGTTGGGAAAGGGGGGATACACCAGTTTCATCTCTTCCATTTCTTCAATCTCAGTTGTGACCTTAAAATCCGTTGCATTGGAAGGGACAGAAAAAGTTGCATAATCAACAGGAAGTGCCGGATGGCCCTCGTCTCCTGTTTGATAAAAAGAACCCAGCTGGATATCGGAATAAAGGACTCCATCTCCCTTAACTGATGATATTGATAGATTTTCAGGAGAATAGTAGAAGGAGTAGGTAATCTCATTGTGTGCTCGAAGTATCGAGGGGCGTAGCAACATTAGTATCACCAAAGTGGAATAAATGAGGAGTTGTTTCATTGGCTAAATTTGGTTAACAGGTTAATACTTGCAAAAATACGCTATTACTTTAATATATCCAAATGATCTTACTCCGTCAGAATCATTCTCTTGGTATCAGCCTCATTACCATCTACTATGAGGGAATAGATATACATTCCTGGCTGTAGGGAGTTGGCTGATACGGTTACCGATACTTCTCCACGTGTGGTGATGTCGATGCGCTTCTGCTGGCGTCCGTTGAGGTCGTAGATGCAGATGAAGGCGTTCTTAACTGTCTCGGGAAGCACGCAGCGTATCTCGGTTTCTGTGCGGAAGGGATTGGGACGGTTCTGCATCAGCAAGATCTTTTCATCATTCTCAATATCATTGATGGATGCCACACCCTTTGCTTTCTGCTGCGAGGATTTCAAGTTCTCGATTGTCTCCTGCTGCTCCTGCACGGTGGCTTTTAGTTCCTTGTAAGCGTCAACAAGGAGGGGAATGAATCCGTTATAATCAACCGACAGCATACCGTTCTCATCCTCATATACGAGCTCAGGGAAAATCTCGCGTACTTCCTGAGCAAGGAAACCGAAGCTGCGCCGGTCGCTGACCGTATTCACCGAAGATGCTTTCTGAGCAGAGGAATCATCAGAACCGGCGGAGAGATCGAGGTTATAGCTCACCGGAGTGAGGTCACCGATCATGGTTCCGAGACTCTCGAGAGGTTCCACGTTTTTCTTATATCTTGCATCGGAGGTGGTGAGGAAGGCCGGAGCCTTGACATTGATGTTGAATGTGAATGTTTCTTTACTACTCTGTACGGAATTACGTGTATAAGAGAAAATTGGTCCACGGTCTGAGGAGTATTTAATACCACCTTTTCCTGTCAAAGCTAAAGCTCCATAAGGGACTGCCAAAGATTTATTAAAAGATTCCTCCTGCACCATCACATCCTTTCTGCCACCGAAAGCGATCGAACCACCGGATAGGTTTGAAGTGTTGGGTCCCAACACGGAAACAGTAGTAGTGGTATCAATGGGGATAGAAATCTGGAACCCCGGACTTACCACACTAAATGGGTGTCCCGGTTCTGTCGGACTTATCTCCCACTGGGATGGATTCCAGTTGCCGACTTGTACCTGACCATTACCGATTACACGGAGCTGAGCTGATGCTCCGAATGTGAGGGCGAGAGCGCCCAAAATGAAAAAGATCTTTTTCATTGGAATTTAATTTTAGTTAAAATATATTTTGATGGTTACAAGTGATTAGGTTAGCACCGGATGATACCGGATATTTCTCAAACACTTGATTACATATTTATTCTTATTCTAACCACCCGTAATAATAGCAGTCGGTTAAGATAATACGTACTTCAATACTCTCATCTATTTCCCCGAGGCAGGAGATAAACTCATTTTCAGTAGCACACTCTGTGAGAAGTATCCCATCGGCAGAAATAATCTCGTAACCGATGATATCCTGCTTTGAGAATCCGGAAGTCTGTATGCCTGTAGTAGTGTCTATGTGTATTGTAGCAGGTCGGCCCGGCTTCCTTCTTCCACTGGGATCTATTTCCGGCTCGGGGTCTATTTCATCGCCGGGAAAGTTAGGACTTACAGTCACTATAATATCCAGAGGAAAAGTGAATGCAGATGATAAAGATGAGCAGCAGGTTATACCGATCATAAGAATTAATTGTTTCAATAATCTTGATGTTTTCATTTAGCTTTTATTAGGTTATGAATATGTTTCTGCAAATATAAGGGGAAATTTCAGGGATATCAAGAAAATGCGAACGGAATTGCGAACGGAAAAATTCCGTTCGCAATTCCGTTC
>CAMWUJ010000114.1 GCA_947177405.1 uncultured Porphyromonadaceae bacterium
TGGTTTGTTTAACACATAATTCTCTCGTTATGTTTAAAATTTCTTAAAATTATTTGACAAAAGTAACAAAAGTTAATCAATTATCCTAATTTATCTGAATAAATGGATGAAATGTATGAAAATCAGGATTAAGTTGACTCTGTTAATGGTCTCTGCCGCACAAATGAGCGAGATTGCAATATCGGCATTTCTCGTCATCATCGGCCGGAGAAAAGTCGGTCGCGGGGTCGAAGATTTCCTCTAAAACATCCTGTGTCTTGTTAAGGAAGAGTTCGTTATATTCTTTGTGCGACCCCATGTTGAGATATTCGGTCTTTTTCCCGGTTTTTGATGGTTGCCCCATCCGTGGAGTCACTTCCCCGCTTTTGCCCAACTCCGTGATCTGATAGATGGAGAGCTTCACGGGGAGATCTGTGCCTCTGTCGAAATTCATTAGGTTGGCATAAAGCATGAGCTGGAAGAGATTTTTTGCTTCCTCATCCCCATCGAAAATAGATGAGACGGTCTTTGCTTTCACCCCTGCACTTCCCGTCTTATAGTCCACGATGCGGTATGAACGCGATCCGTCGGGCTGCAACTTGAAGTCCAGACGGTCGATGGCATATTTCATGTTCACCTTCTTATCTTCCATGCTGAGCGGCCATTCCACGAGTCCCGAAATTTCTCCTCCGGCAAGATAGAAAGGAGCTATTGTCCGGTCATAACTAAGTACATCCCTGATTTGCGAAGTGATTTTGTCGGCTATTATTGATGCTGCTCCCTCAAGAGGGGTGTCTAAAGCCTCCTTATCGAGTTGGAAATGCAGACGGTTCACAGCTCTTGTCACCTCCTGCCTTATCCTCCCCTTATCGGCTAAAAGAGAATCAATCTTGTCTGAAGTCATCTCTATCGGAGAGTCGAGATAGATTTTTCTGAGGTGAGGAGGAAAATAGAGATGGAGCATCACGTCGTGGACCACATTTCCCAATCCGAGGGCATCTATATATTCCGACACACGGTTATCAGCCCGCAGACCCATCACATTCTCATAATAGAATTTTACAGGGCAGGTGAAGTAGTTTTTCAGAGCCGAGGCGGAGAAATTCCGTTTAGATCCGGCAATGGTGAATTCTTCGAGCTGACTCATCACTATCTCGCTTTTCACCACGGGCCGGGCCGAAGGGCCGGCAGGGGAGAGGATAAACTTTCTGTTTTCGAATTTCAGACGGTCGGGAGCGTAGAGGTATCGGAGCTGCATGAGATATCTTGACATTCCGCCGGTCCTCATTCCGGAGGCAGCCCTCGCATCATAGATCATGGTCACATTCTTTGCTCTTGAAATCATGCGGTAGAAATAATAAGAGAATAGGTCCTCGCGATAATTGGAATAGGGGAGTCCGTAGCCATGTCTGAGCGAATCGGGGATAAAAGTGCGTCCGGAGGCCTTGCGGGGCATCACACGGTCGTTGAGGGAGAGTATGATCAGATTGTCGAAATCCAGAGCACGTGTCTCGAGAAGCCCCATCACCTGCAGGCCTTCGAGCGGTTCTCCTTCAAAGGTGACCTGCTCACCGCTGATGAGACGATCCACCATTGAGAATACAGTATTTATGCTCATCTCTATGCCGTGGATCTCGCAGGCATTGGCAAGACGTCGCAGAGCATCGCGATACACTTCAATATGCGATCGGTCGATGCGTGATTTCAATACTCCCTCATCATTCGAATCGAGTGCCACCGAGATGTTAGACATCAGAGTATCGAGGAAATCAGTTATAGCGGCCACTCCTCCCTTATCGGGCAGCGGGGCAAGAAGCAACTCGCATTTCTCTGAAAAACGGCAAAGTTCTTCAAGGGAGACGTTGATTTTATGATGACGGTTGATATAGCCGTTGATTGCCGACACCACATTGCTCCCCACCAGTGCATGCACGTATGGATGCGCAAGAAGCAGACGTAGATCCACATGATAATATGATGGATTGACACCTTTCGTTTTCTGCGAGCTTCTCACTCTGCGGAGGTGATGGATGAACGATATCACCGAAGTATTCCTCAGCGGATAACCCATAGTTAGATTCACCGCCTCCAGATTCTCGGGGAGTGAATAGAGGAAAGGCATGAGGAGGTTTTCATCAGGGAGCACCACGGCAGTGCGGGCTTCTCGGATACTCTCCACTCCTTCTTTTGCTATGAATTCTTTAATCTTCTCCCCGGCAATCTTAGCCTGTGCGGCGTTGGAAGGAGCCCCTATTGCCAGCAATGATTCTGGCAAGGAATCGGTATGACTCTTTCGAAGCCATCCTTCCGCCCATTGTGGAGAGGGAAAATTACGTCGGTTATATTTCAGGAATGTAGCGGCATCGTTCACTCCTCCGGAAAGCACGCGACCGGTGCCATCCCAGAAAAACTCGGCAAACGCTCCGGTCAGCCCCTCTTCCGTCGGGATACCCTTCAGCTCCTCAAATATGAGAGCTTCAGTGGTGGAGAGGGCGTTGAATCCTACGAGAACAACTTTCTTCCAGGGAAGAATCTCTTTACCATGCTCCCTGATCCGGGAGAGAGCCAGCCGGTAGGCTCCTCCTGAAGTGCATAGCTTCTCTGCGTGAAGCGACTGATTGAGCGCATGATATAGCGGGGCCATCTCCTGCCATAGAAGCTTGAATTTATTCTTGATATCGGATGGTGGCTCCATGTTTCTCCAGAAGCCTTCCACTTCCCTTATCCCCGGGGTATAGCCGAAATAACGTTCCATCACTTCCTTCTGCTCATCGGTGAGGAAGGAGGATGATATCTCGCGGAAATCCTTCACATTGCGGAATAGCGCATCGGCATCCACATTATATTGGTCCACTTCGCTGAAATCCGATATCAGGGTCTCGCCCCAATTCCGGAAAGAATCGAAATCGGAGAAAAGGATCTCACGCTTCCCATCCATTTCCTTATTCGTTTCGGGGTCTCGGTAAATATTGTAGAGGCGGAAAAGGAGATCTATTCGTGAGGCCACGTCATGGTCTGCAAGAAATGCCACGAAATCGGTGATCGAGGTTACTTCGGGAGCGAGAATGGTGTGGTCGGACGCCTCATGGAGATACTTCAGGAAGAAGGTACCGGCACGCTTGTTGGGGAATACGAAGCAGAATTCCGAAAGATCGGAGAAGTTGGCTTGATATGCCCGTGCCACCATTTCAAGAAAAGGGAGCGGCTGCGTGTCGGCATCAGGTGGAAACAAAGATGGCTGTATAGTTTTCATACAACAAATTTACATGAAAAATAATAAATATTCAAAAAACTCCGGCTAAATTATTGAATGAAGAAATAGTGATAGTAAATGTTATAAAAAGGTTCTTGACATTTTTGCATTTAAAAAAATAGTTGTAATTTTGTAATTGCAGACCGCTTAACAGAAGCCCCCGGTCCGGGGTTATGAGGAGGGGTCGTAATATAATATTTTTAAAGCGTTTATCCGCGCTGATTCTTGACAGTCTTAAATTCTCGCAAAATTTTTGTCAAAGTCAAGGATAGAGCAACGGTAGATGCCCGTGGATATGTAATTAATCAGTCGATGTAGGGTCGCGATTCGTCGCCTCTGCATTGACTTATATCTGATTGCATACACTTGCGTGGGCTTCTGACGTTGCCGTCCGACTTTGACAGGGCAATGCGAGAAGCCTTAGACTGTAGGACGGCAACAGATACAGATTCCTGCGCTTTTTTCATAAAATGACAAACGCCAACGAGGGGATGACCGAGGCATAATCTATCTATTATGAGAAAGTTATTCATTGTTGTTTTATGTATGATGGGTGTCTCGTCAGTAGTTGCTCAGGTATTCAAGAAAGGAGATATGGTTGCAGACCTGGGAATCGGTGTGGGATTAGCTGATATTGTAAAGGCAACCGAGACCCCTGGCGGGGGGATGGGATCAGAGGAGTCGTCGATGGGAACATTTAATCAAAAGCTATCTTTTGAATACGGTGCAATACAAGTGGGAAAAACCACAATAGGATTTGGTGCCATTCTTTCTAATTCGGTAGGATTTGGATTTGATTCCCAAATGGTTGGAAAATATGATTATGAATACAAAGTCACAACCTATAGACGGAATCCGAATGCTACACGTCCAAGTAAAAAATGGAAAGAGGAATCTACTTATATGAATAGAAGATCGGGTACTGCAACTTTCAAGTCAAGGAATAATATTGATGACTTTACGGTATGTCTAAAGTCTTCATGTCATGTGGAAATAGCAAAAAATTTAGACACGTATGCAACCGTTGGTTTTGGACTCTCCTTCTACAATTATAATATAAAGCCCCAAGGGGAAACCGGTTTAAAGTCCCTATCCTATGAGTTTGATCCGGATTATACGGGATCTTTTCAAAATGTATTTAGTTATAATGACGCTGACCATTTGGAATATTCCAACGGGTCAAATCATACAAGGTTAGCTATGGCGTTGTGTGTCGGGGCAAGATATTATATACATAATAATCTTGGCATCTATGGAGAGTTCGGGCTCACCTCTGCTTCTTTCAAAAAGTCTTGTAATGTATATAACATTCTTTCACTGGGCGTATCTTATAAGTTTTAGTGATTAATGCGTAATATAATATTATGGATACAATACTCACAAAGGGAAAAATCCATTTCGAATGGAATAAAGTTCCTTTCCTGCTACCATTGCAGAAGGTGCGGTTGTTCGTAAATGATTTGGAGTTACCGTCTTTATCTTTTACCCACGATTCACGTTTTGAATTGCCGATTCCCGGAGAATGTGTTACAGTAAAACTAAAGTGTTTTCCGAGATCTAAAACTAAAACGGTTATTCTTAACCCGAATGAGAATTATGTGTGTAAGTTAAGTTATTCCCGAATCACAGGAAATCTAAAGATCGAGTTCTTTTCTTGTGTTTCTGTCAATGTCCCCACGATGGTAAAAATAAATTGAATAAATTACCATTCTATTCTTACAAACTAATTGGTAAAAGTTTTGAAAAATCACATAAACTCGATGTTTATGGATTTTTATAAAATGTTTGAAAATTAAAAGAAAATTAAAATATGAAATTGACTAATATTTTACTCGGATGTTTAATTGTATTGTTGGGGGTAATGGTTTATAATCAATTTAAAGATAAACCAAACACAGTTGTTGTAACTCCAGATCATGTAACTCCAGATTCTGTCGTTCCTAATCCTGCAACTCCTACCATAGAGGAGACTGAAAATGTCGTATCGTGTATGGCATGTGTCGGGGGCAATAATGGATGGGAAGATAATGGGAAGTGTTCTGTGTGTGGAGGAAGTGGTAGAGGAGAGAAGTCAGAATTGGAGAAAAAATATAAGAAATGGCTCGCGGAGGTAGTCCCTTGTAAATGGTGCGGGGGTACAGGAGAATCTTATGAGGCAAGAGTCACTCCTATAACGGAAAGAGATTTGATGGCTCCTCCGGGCTACTATAATTGTAAAGTTTGTAAGGGAAAGAAGTCAGGAACCCGTGGAGAGCTAATTAAAAATTTTAAGGCTGCACAGCAAGTTTACGGGTCGGCCTTATAAAGTTCTTTATTTTCTAAGACTCCATCCACTAAAATTTCTTAATGCCAAGGCACATAGACCTTGGCATTAAGAAATTTTATTGGATGGAGTCTTATGTTGAATGAAACTTATAGTGGAATGTGTTATGATTTAACCTTATTCTTGCAAAATAATTGTAGTTCACATAATAATTTCTTAAATTTGCATATAATGAAATTTGTAAGAAGGTAAATAAAAGATATATGACTCAACTTATTATAAATATAGAGGATAAATCTATCCTTCCTCACTTAAAAGGTATTCTTAAGGCGCTAAATGGTGTTTCTATTGTTACACCACCCAAAAAAACATTTGCAGAGAAGCAATTGTATAAAGAACTACATGACTCTCTTCGAGAAGTAAAGGATAGTATAGAGGGTAAGACAATGCTTCAGAATGCAAAGGATGTTCAATTCTTATGAAAATAGAAGTTACAGAGTCTTTCCTGAAAAGTGCTAAGAAATTAGCCAAAAGATATCGCAGTTTTAATCAGGATTATCATAATTTAATCAATAATTTAGAGGGTAATCCTCAACTCGGGATAGATTTAGGAGGCGGCCTTAGAAAGATAAGAATGGCAATAACCTCAAAAGGAAAAGGGAAATCCGGAGGGGCGAGAGTAATAACATTTCATACTATTGAGAAGGGAGATGTTTTGTATCTTGTTTTTGCATATGACAAATCTGATTATGATAATATACTTTTACCTATATTAAAGGAATTAATTAAAGATTTAAGTTTAGATTGAGGCTTATTGTGGATAAGTAAGTATTCAAAATTAAACGATAGTAAGTGTTTATTTAATCTTTTATAC
>CAMWUJ010000115.1 GCA_947177405.1 uncultured Porphyromonadaceae bacterium
GGATTAAGGGGATTAAGGAGATTAAGGGGATTAAGGAAATTAAGGAAGCTAAGGGAATTAAGGGGATTAAGGAAGCTAAGGGAATTAAGGGGATTAAGGAAGCTAAGGGAATTAAGGGGATTAAGGAAGCTATGGGAATAGAAAAAGCCTCCGCTCTATTGAATACGGAGGCTTTTTCTATTCCCTTTGCTTCTATTTCGATTTTTTCTGCTTCTATTTCGATTTTTTCTGCTTCTATTTCGATTTTCTGCTTCTATTTCGATTTTTTCTGCTTCTATTTCGATTTTCTGCTTCTATTTCGATTTTTTCTGCTATTTATATTCATCCCAGGATTTGATTTTGATGTCGTCGAGGGAGAGTTCGCAGAAGGCTTTGATGAAAGCGGAAGCGAGGCGCGAATTGGTGAGCAGGGGGATATTAAGATCTACTGCGGCGCGCCGTATCTTGTAGCCGTTGGAGATTTCGGTGGCGGTGAGATTCTTGGGAATATTGACCACCATGTCGATCTGACGGTTATGAAGCATTTCGAGGGCCTGTGGCTGGCGATCGTCGCTGGGCCAATATACCACAATTGCCGGCACACCGTTTTCGGCCAGGAAGCGCTGTGTGCCTCCTGTGGCATAGAGGGTGTAGCCCTTGCGATGAAGCATCTTAGCCGCTTCAAGGAGCGCTACTTTCTGATGGGCGTTACCCGAAGATATGAGAATATTCTTGCGTGGAATCTTATATCCTACGGAGAGCATCGACTTGAGGATTGCCTCGGCCGTGTCGTCGCCGATACATCCTACCTCACCGGTGGATGCCATATCGACACCGAGCACCGGGTCGGCACCCTGCAGGCGCGAGAAGGAGAACTGGGATGCCTTTATGCCAACATAGTCGAGTTCGAAAGCCGACTTGGCAGGACGATCCACAGGGAGGCCGAGCATCACGCGTGTGGCAGCCTGAATGAAATTCTGCTTGGAAACTTTCGACACAAAGGGGAAAGAACGGGAAGCACGGAGATTGCACTCTATCACCTTCACATCGTTATCCTTGGCAAGGAACTGGATATTGAAAGGCCCGGAAATGTGCAATGCCTTAGCTATCTTGGCAGCCACTTTCTTGATGCGGCGGATGGTCTCTATATAAAGCTTCTGGGGCGGGAACTGGATGGTGGCGTCGCCGGAATGAACGCCGGCAAATTCGATATGCTCGGAGATGGCATAGAGCTTTATCTCGCCCTCCTGCGCCACGGCATCCATCTCGATCTCCTTGGCTTGCTGAATAAATTCAGACACGACCACAGGGTGTTTCTTGGAGACATTGGCGGCCAGACGGAGGAAGCGTGTGAGCTCCTCCTCATTGGAGCAGACATTCATGGCCGCACCCGAGAGCACATACGAAGGACGCACGAGCACGGGGAATCCCACCTCAGCCACAAATTCATCGATATCCTCCATAGAGGTCAGCTCGCGCCAGCGGGGCTGGTCGATACCGAGGGAGTCGCAGAGAGAGGAGAATTTATTGCGATCCTCAGCCGAGTCGATATCCACAGCCTGTGTGCCGAGGATGCGCACACCGTTAGCATCAAGGCGCATGGCCAGGTTATTGGGAATCTGACCGCCGGTGGAGAGAATCACGCCATGAGGAGCCTCAAGCATCAGGATATCCATCACGCGCTCGAAAGTGAGCTCATCGAAATAGAGACGTTCACACATATCATAGTCGGTCGATACCGTCTCGGGATTATAATTTATCATCACAGGACGATACCCCTCCTCGGCTACGGTCATCAAAGCATTGACACCACACCAGTCGAATTCTACCGACGATCCGATGCGGTAAGCGCCCGAACCGAGTACAACAACGGATCGGTGATCTCCAAGATATTGCACATCATTCTGAGAACCGTTGTATGTAAGATAGAGATAATTGGTCTGCGCGGGGTATTCGGCTGCAAGAGTATCGATCTGCTTCACCACAGGGGTGATACCCGAGGCAAGGCGGCGTGCGCGGATAAGATCGGTGATCTCCTCTCCCCCATCCTTCATGCGGTCGCCATATATGGCACGTCCGATCTGGAAATCGGAAAAGCCCTGCTGCTTGGAGAGACGGAGAAGTTCGTCGGAGATCTGATCGAGACTATCATAACCTTCGAGTTCGAGAGAAGTCTCATGAATCACCTTCAGCTTCTGAAGGAACCATTTGTCGATCTTGGTGAGTTCATGGATACGATCGATGGTGTAACCCTTGCGGAATGCCTGCTCGATCACGAAGATTCGCTTATCGGTGGGCTCACGGAGCGCCTTGTCGATATCAGAGATCTCGGGGAGCTTATTCTCCACAAAACCGTGCATCCCCTGCCCTATCATGCGGAGACCCTTCTGAATCACCTCCTCGAAAGTGCGACCGATAGCCATCACCTCACCCACAGATTTCATTGACGATCCGATCTCGCGGCGCACACCACGGAATTTACCGAGATCCCAGCGAGGAATCTTGCACACTATATAATCAAGGGCGGGCTCGAAGAAAGCGGAAGTGGATTTGGTGACATTATTCTTGAGATCGAAGAGGCCGTAACCGAGCCCCAACTTGGCAGCCACGAAAGCGAGAGGATAGCCCGTAGCTTTCGAAGCCAAAGCCGAAGATCGCGAAAGGCGGGCGTTGACCTCGATGACACGATAATCCATCGACTTGGGATCGAACGCATATTGCACATTACACTCTCCTATTATACCTATATGGCGTATAATCTTGATGGCCAGCTTACGGAGCATGTGATAATCCTCATTGGAGAGGGTCTGGGAAGGAGCCACCACGATCGACTCACCGGTATGGATGCCGAGGGGGTCGAAATTCTCCATGTTGCAGACCGTGATGCAATTGTCGAAACGGTCGCGCACCACTTCATATTCCACCTCTTTCCATCCTTTGAGCGATTTCTCGACAAGCACCTGGGGAGAGAACGAGAGAGCCTGCTCCACGAGCTTTACGAGCTCCTCGCGGTTATCGCAGAAACCGGATCCGAGGCCTCCCAAAGCATAGGCGGCACGCACTATCACCGGATAGCCGAGCCGGTCGGCAGCCAAAACAGCACTCTCCACCGATTCCACAGCTTCACTCTTAATGGTCTTGACATCTATCTCATCAAGCTTCTTAACGAAAAGCTCGCGGTCTTCGGTCTCCATGATAGCCTGCACGGGAGTGCCGAGCACCCGGACATCATATTTCTCCAGCACGCCATTCTCGAAGAGCTTCACGCCGCAATTGAGCGCCGTCTGACCGCCAAAGGCAAGGAAAATGCCGTCGGGACGCTCCTTCTCGATCACCTTCTCCACGAAATAGGGAGTGACCGGAAGGAAATATATCTTGTCGGCAAAGCCATCGGAGGTCTGCACGGTAGCGATATTGGGGTTGATGAGGACAGTCTCGATATTCTCCTCCTTCATGGCCTTGAGGGCCTGGGATCCTGAATAATCAAATTCACCTGCCTCGCCGATCTTGAGGGCACCGGAACCCAAAAAAAGAACTTTCTTTATCATAGATAATTATTGGAAATATCGGAATTATCGGAATTATATAAAAAAGGGGCTCGGGAGCCGCAGGGGCACCGAGCCTGTATTTTATAATAATTTCATGAATTCATCAAAAATAAACTCCGTATCCTTCGGTCCGCTGGAGGCCTCGGGATGAAATTGAGCGGAGAAGAAAGGTTTGGATCGATGACGAATACCTTCATTGGTTCCATCATTCATATTTATGAAATGTGGCTCCCAGTCGGCAGGGATAGTATCGTTATCCACGGCGAAGCCATGATTCTGGGAAGTGATGAAACACTTCTCGGTGCCGGCAAGGCGGACGGGCTGGTTATGACTGCGGTGACCATATTTGAGCTTATACACCTTGGCGCCGGCGGCCCGGCTTAGCAATTGATTGCCCATGCAGATTCCGCATATCGGCTTACCGATTTCGAAAGCCTTGCGTATATTCTCCACAGTCTTGTCGGCGAATTCTGGCGAACCGGGGCCGTTACTGATAAAAAGGCCGTCATAAGGGATAGAGGTGAAATCATAATCCCAAGGCACAAGAATCACCTTCGCACCGCGACGTGTGAGACAGCGGATGATATTATATTTGGTGCCGCAATCGACGAGCACCACCCTCTTCTCTCCATCGCCGAATTCGAGCACCTCCTTAGTGGAGACACGGTCGATGAGGTTTTCCTTATTAGGGTCGCGGAAATCGATATCCTCCCCACCCTCGAAAGTGATCTTACCCAACATCGATCCCTTCTCACGGAGATGCTTGGTGAGGGCGCGGGTGTCGATACCATAGATACCCGGTATCTTCTCATCACGCAGCCAGTCGGAAAGCGATCGGGTGGCCTGCCAATGGGAGGGGGTCCAGGAATAATCCTGACAGATGATAGCCTCGCAATGGATACGCGACGATTCGAAATAATCGGCGATATCATCTTCGGTCTTGCAATCGGGGGAAGGGACACCGTAGTTTCCGAGAATGGGATAGGTGGTGACCAGAATCTGACCCTCGTATGAGGGATCGGTGAGAGATTCGGGATAGCCGGTCATGGCGGTGTTGAACACCACTTCACCGGCGCAGGGTTTTTCGTAGCCGAACGACCGGCCTTCGAACACAGTGCCATCCTCAAGAGTGAGGAAAGCTTTTTTTGACTCTTGCATCCTGAAATTATTTTATATTCTTTTCAGACTGCAAAATTAGTGAAAAATCGCGAGATATGAAAAATAATTGCAAAAGCAAGGGATTTTTATTACTTTTGCAAAAATCGCAAAAATGAACAGAAACGAGATAATCGAGCTTCCGGGCCTGGCGGATGTGCATGTACACTTCCGTGAGCCCGGTTTTTCGTATAAGGAGACGATCCGCACCGGGAGCGAGGCGGCGCTTGCCGGGGGCTACACGGCTGTCTGCACGATGCCCAACCTCAAGCCTGCCCCGGATTCACCGGAACACCTCGCGCCTCAGCTGGAGGCAATAGAGAGAGATGCGGTGATACGAGTGATCCCCTACGCCACCATCACCCGTCAGCGGTTAGGGAAAGAACTCGTGGATTATGAAGCCCTGGCGCCCTATGTGGCAGGTTTCTCTGACGACGGCAGCGGGGTGCAGGATGAGGAAGTGATGCGCGCGGCCATGAAAGGGATAGCTCCCACCGGGAAGATATTGGCGGCACATTGCGAGGTGGAATCGCTGCTTCGCAAGGGTTATATCCATGACGGCGAATATGCCGCGCGTCACGGCCACCGCGGAATCTGCTCCGAGAGCGAATGGCGCGAGATCGAGCGCAACATCCGTCTGGCCGCCGAGACAGGCTGCCGGCTCCACATCTGCCATATATCCACGGCCGAGAGCGTTGCCCTGATAAGGGATGCCCGTAAGGCGGGGATAGAGGTGACATGCGAGACCGGACCCCATTACCTCACCTTCTGCGATGAAGATCTCAAGGAGGAAGGCCGCTTCAAGATGAATCCTCCTATACGGTCGCGTCGCGACCGGGATGCCCTGATAGAGGGGATCGTGGACGGAACGATAGAATGTATCGCCACCGACCATGCCCCACATTCAGCGGAGGAGAAAAGCAAAGGATTAGAGAAAAGTGCAATGGGAGTGGTTGGCCTGGAGACAGCCTTAGCTGCCGTATATACCACCCTTGTGAAGCCCGGCATAATATCTATGGAGAAGCTCGTGGATATAATGAGCTTGAACCCGCGCCGCATCTTCGGCATAGAGGGAGACCCGGGAAGAGTGAAGGTGGACTTCTCGCAAAGCTATGTGGTGGATCCGGCCACATTCAAAAGCATGGGAAAAGCCACTCCTTACGAGGGGATGGAGATCTACGGAAAGATATTGGAGACAAGAATTCATGATTAATCATGAGAAATCATGATGCTTCATGATGCAACTTGAATTCATGATTCAACATGAGAAATCATGATGCTTCATGATGCAACTTGAATTCATGATTCAACATGAGA
>CAMWUJ010000116.1 GCA_947177405.1 uncultured Porphyromonadaceae bacterium
TACTTCTATATATCAAATAATTAAACCCCGATGTAAAAATAAGCAAAAAAAAAAGCTTATTTTTACATCGGAGTTATCGACCTGTTCTAAATGAAGCTATTTATACAAAATATTTTCTTCCTTTCTATGTAAAAGTTTTGAAACTCCGTATGCATATAAGGCTGCAGGCACAAATGTAACTCTTCGGCCTTCAATGATTGTTTCGCCCCAACAAGTTTTCGTAGTTACTATCGCTCGCTTTAGATTTTTATTTTTTTCCAGAAAACCGATAAGAGATTTGAGTTCTGTGGGATTATAGAAAAATCTGTCGGTCCACTTTATTTCTGTTGCAAAACAAGCTTGCTGATTAGCCTTGTCTATCCATACCAAATCCACTTCCCCCTTTTCTCTACCCTTATGCCAATTTGCATAATAAAACTCCGACTCCCTACTCTGAAGCCATTGGGCCACTAAGGCCGTCTCCACAATTTCTCCAAAAGCATCATCCTCTTCTTCTATGGGTGAGAAAAGTGCACTTCTTAATAATGAGTTGGTAAGATATACTTTAAAGGTGGTCATTCTTTCCAATCTCTTGGCATTCTGATCTATTCTTTTTATCACTTTTATCAGAAAAGCCGCCTCAAGATATTCAATATATTTTTTTAGAGTCTCCTTTCTTATACCTGAATCGGTTGAGAGATTCTGATAAGAAAATTCATTCCCGCTTCTAAAAGCAATGTGAGCAAAGAAATTATTCAATTCTTGAGTATCTGTTATACCGAATAAGGAGGGCAAGTCGCGCATCAATACCTTCTCCACTATATCATTATTTACATATTTATAAGCATCACTTCTTACTTCCTCGGAAAAAACCACCTCAGGATATCCTCCATAATTAATATATTCAATAAACCACTTATTAAGAGCACTGATATCATCCGTGTCATATTGCCCCCATAAAAGTCCTTCCCTTTGCTTCACCATATTATCAAGCCCCTGAAGCTCGATATACTCGGCGAACGTAAGAGGAGGAAGGAGAAAATCACTAAATCTCCCTGCCCCGCTCTCTTTACTTTTCATTTTCAAAGCTGCGGCCGCTGACCCGGAAGCTACCATCTTAATCCGTTTAAAGGTATCTACCATTGACTTCAGATGCTGCTCCCAATTCTTCAGATATTGAATCTCATCAAAAAAAACATAATATCCCTCTAATTCGTCAGCACTCTCTAAATTTATTCCCAGCCCCTCAAAAGCGTATTCCAATAATACCTGCAATCCTAAATTACTATAAATCGGTGTGTCTAAAGATACAAAGATTATTTTACGGGGATCAACACCCTTTTCCGTGAGTTTTTGAATACAATGATATATCATCACAGTTTTACCAACTCTGCGAGGCCCCATTAATATTGGTGCACGAAGGAGATTGGTTTTTAAAACTTCCGCAAGAAAATCATTAAAAAATGGACGAGGTTTCATTGATGAATAATAAGCGGGTATCCTGCCGTTTATCCACCATGGATTATCCAGCTTAAGGCGCTTTATTATTTCCTTGTCAATTTTATCTTGATTAATAGCCATGTGATTTTTGATTTTGAAGGATATCAGACTACAAATATAAAGTATTTTTTGGTTTTAGCCGCTCTCAAATTGTAAAAATAAGAATAAAATTAGCCGTTTTTAGCAATTTTCATTCTTATTTTACACTTATATATTTCTATATATCAAATGATTAAACCCCGATGTAAGAATAAGCAAAAAAAAAAAGCTTATTTTTACATCGGTACCATTTTCATATAGAAACGACATATTTGCTGATGTTACAAATAATTGCTATCCTTGCTACCAGGAACAAGAAGACTAAGACATTGTCCTAACCCTCAGTTTCCATAAATAAGGCCGTTCCTATAGCAGAAGACAAGTTATGCAATCTTTCCCTTCTTACCGAAGAAACGGTTGAGAATCACCGCCAATGCTCCGTCGCCCGTCACGTTGCAGGCGGTGCCGAAACTATCCATAGCAATATAGAGTGCAATCATGAGGGCTACCATTTGCTCGTCAAAACCGAGAATGGATGTAAGCAAACCGATAGCTGCCATAATAGCGCCACCGGGGATACCGGGTGCAGCCACCATAGTTATTCCAAGCATGGCTACAAAATGAATAAAAGTGGCTATATCGTGAGGTTGACCGTGCATGATTACAAGAGCCAACGCACATGCCGTGATTTTCAATGCCGATCCCGACATATGTATAGTGGCGCAGAGTGGCACCACAAATCCGGCCACATCCTCATCAACACCCATAGAGATGGTCTGCTTCAAGGTTACTGGAATGGTGGCTGCTGAGCTCTGGGTGCCCAAAGCGGTGAAATAGGCCGGAAGCATTGTCTTGAGCATCTTGAAAGGATTCTTACCGTTGAAGAAGGAAGCAACCGTGAATTGTATCACAAGAATCAATATGTGGAGAATGAAAATCACCACAATAATCTTCATAAAGGTTGTCAGGATAGTGCCTACCTGCCCTTCAACAGTCATATTTAGGAAGATACCGAAAATATAAATTGGCAATAAAGGTATAATAGCCACACTGATAGCTTTCTGCACAATTTCTCTAAGTTCGTTAAAGCCTTTTCTTAGGGTATCACCTTTCAGAAAAGCTATTCCAAGTCCGAGAAGAAACGAAATCACCAATGAGGTCATCACTGGAAGAGGAGCCGGTATCTCCACAGTAAAATATGGATCGATAGGTTTGGCAGATTCTATTTGTGCCATTGCTTCTTCTCCCCCTATAAGTGAAGGGAAAGTGAGTGAGCCGGCAAAATATGACAGCATACCGGCGAAAAATGTGGCGAAATAAGCAAGGGCAGCCGTTGCTACCAATAGTTTACCGGCTCTCGACCCTACATCTGCAATTGCCGGAGTGACAAACCCCACAATAATCAAAGGAATCATGAAACCTAAGAATTGTGAGAATATGCCGTTAAAGGTATTGAAGATAGCCGCCAGCCAGTCGGGTGCAAACCATCCTACGAAGATACCGAGCGCAATGGCAATAAGGATTCTGACAAGAAGTTTCATAGGAAAAGCATTTTATATTCAGATTCAAAATTAGGGGTAAAAATATTCTTTCCAAGAGCCTCGGCAATCTCTTCCCGAGTCCAGAATCTGCCTCCGGAAAGCTCGTCGGAAGGATGAGGTGTCTGATTAGTAACAGTCTTAAATGAATTGACAAGCTCACGCTCCACTTCAGACTCAAACACATATTGCTTCAGAAGCTGAGGTTCGAAATCTTCAAGTCCTATCTCCTCCTTCACCTCCCTGCGGAGAGCCTGATGAATATTCTCACCTAAATCCACATGTCCCCCCACAGCTGTATCCCATTTCCCGGGCTGGATATCCTTCCATTCGGGTCGTTTCTGAAGATAGAGGCGACCATCCTCGTCGAATAAGTGAAGGTGTACTACAGGATGAAGCAGTTTAGACCCGTTATGACACTCTTCCCTCGTGGCGGCATCAATGATATTGCCATTCTCATCCACCACAGGAAACATCTCTTTTTTATTATCCTCAACCATTGCAATCATTTTTAAACTTTTATTCCTTCAAAATTAACTTCATTTCCATTTATCAACAAATATTTTTAAAAGAATGTAACTTTTTATTTTATCTTTCGACTAAATTTGTGAAATCAATAGAAATTTGAATATGATAATTGAGCTGTCCCGCACCCCTTCCCCTCCTCCCTTTCCTCATCTTGATTTTATCCCTGCGAAACACAGGATAAAGGAGATCATCCGACATCTCTTCGCGGCCGTGTTCTCTGCAAAAAAAGAGGATAAGGCCTCGCAAGAACGCAGATTCTCACAAATAATCCAAGACTATGGATCCATAATTTCCGGAATCTCTTTCTCCTATTCCAATAATCCTGAAGACATGAAAGATTTGCGTCAGGATATAATGATTAATATCTGGAAAGGATTGAAAAATTTCCGCGGCGATTCCTCACTATCCACCTGGATATATCGTGTGGCACTTAATACTTGTGTCTCCACCATAAGAACGAAATCGAGAAAAGTTCAGGTGATTTCTTTGGAAACCAATATGGATATAGCTGATGAAGAGGATCGATCCCGACAGGAAAAGACAGAATGGCTTCATTCAAAAATCGCTTCCCTCTCCCCTCTCGACAAGGCAATCATCACGATGTGGCTCGACGACAGGAAATATGAGGAGATAGCCGAAGTGACGGGTATATCCCGAAATAATGTTGCCGTGAGAATCAACAGAATAAAAGAAAAACTTTCAAAATTATAATATTATGACACCTGAAGAAATAAAACAGACTTGGAGAGAGGCTGCCCAAAGAATCTCACAACCCACTCTTGATGAATACGAAAGAATGTATAGAAATAAAAAGGAGACCGCCCTGGAGAGTCTTGCCAAGAGATACCATCGCTTTTCAATGCTGGGCTTTGCAATGGTGCTTTGTTCTTTTGGATGGATGGGATGCCATCTACCCTTCGAGACTGAGGAATCAAAATATATAGTCTCCGGAGTGATGATGATCTATTTCGGTCTCTGCGCCATAATCGACAGATGGCTTTACAAGGGGGTGTGTTCGATAGATTGCTACACTATGACTGTAAGTGAGGTGATCGCCAAGGCAATGTATTACCGGAAGAAACATCTTCAATCCATGGTTTTTCTAATTCCATGCGCCATAGCAGTTGTAGGACTGATGGCTTATTCATTTAAAAGCGAAAAATACATTCTTTATGGAATGGCTGCCGGTGCTATTGTAGGATTAGTTATCGGAAGTTTCCAATTCCGCGAATTCATGGATGAATATCGCAAGATAAAAGAATAAAACGCTATCAATCAAATTAACCCAATGCCGGATAGCAGGGTCACACTAAGCCTCATATATCAATTGAAGATTCGGAATCCACTCCATGTGACTGAATCGTAAATGATATACGAGGCTTGACTTTAAAGTTTTGTAAATAATCCTGATGCTACCTGAAATTTGTTGTACAGAGTTTTTAATTCCTCATAAATATTGTGTAATTTCATCTTATTAATTATATTTGCAAAACGCCAAATCTTCAAGTATGAAAAAGCAGAGTATCTCCATCATTAAGACACCCTTTATAAATCTTCAGTCAGATTTTGGCTTCAAGCGTGCTTTCGGATCGAAGAAGTTCAAGAAAGTGGTGATTAAATTCCTCAGTGCCGCTCTGGGAGATGAAATAAACATCAATAGAGTCGTTCCTCATGAACTGAACTATCAGGATAAGGAGATTCTCCCAAGTATTGAAAAGGGGAAAAGGATATTATATGATGTGTATTTCACTTTGAATATTCTCAAGGATAACTCTGGTCTCAAGTCTTATCATATTCAGAAAGAGGAGCGGGAAATGGATATAGAGCATCATTTCATATTCGAGATGCAGAATGTATATTCTCCTCCGTTGGAAGACCGGATGGCTTACTATGCTTTCAAATCAGTGACAGAGCAGGGAAAAACCGGATGGAATTATGACCTTAATCCTGTAATTCTGATTTGCCTCACAGACTTCGATTTTCCTCATCTTTCAAAACGTCTTATTCATGATTTTGAACTTAGGGAAAAGGAGACAGGCGAAATACTAACCAAAAAGCTGAGGATATTGTTTTATTCCCTCAAGCATGTTGCCAATGAATGGGAGAAATGTGAAAACGATTTGCAAAGACAGTTGTTTCTAATAAAAAATATGGATAAGATGGATAAAAATTCAAAACCCTATATAGAGGGAGGATATGAAGAATATTTCGAGGCTGCCGAAAGTGACAATATAGTGGGTGAAGAGGCGGTAGCTTACAGCCAATCGCTCGAACACCTTCAGGAGGTACAAGCGGGTCTTGACTTCAGATATGAGCAAGGGTATGCTATAGGTGAGAAAAGAGGAATCTCCATAGGTGAGAAAAGAGGAATCTCCATAGGTG
>CAMWUJ010000117.1 GCA_947177405.1 uncultured Porphyromonadaceae bacterium
AAGGGGAATAAGGAGATTAAGGGGAATAAGGAGATTAAGGGGAATAAGGAGATTAGAGGAATTAAGGAATGGTTCCAGTTTTTCCTTAATCCCTTTAATTCCCTTAGTTCCTTTAATTCCCTTAATTCCCTTAATTCCCTTAATTCCCTTAATCCCCTTATAATCCTTAAAATCTTTAATTCCCTTATAATCCTTATTATTATAAATTTTCGCTGTAAATTTAAAGCTAATCCAAATTGACAGTATCTTGCAGGATCTGGGTATAACGGTAATATCAGAAGATTAGATGAAACTAATATAAGTTATATGCAATTTGGCAATGCTTAAACTAAATATCAGAAAATTATCGATGTAAGTGCAACCCACTGTTGTTGCGGAACACCTGCTTCATTAAATATGGTCATTAGAAGTATTTGAAAGAAAAATTGAAATAATTGTGATTTTGGGTGAGAAAAGTGAAAATTTTTTACTAACTTTGCAGCGGTAAAAAAGATTTGCACACTCCGATGGGAGTGAAGAATTCCATAACTTTGCTGACACTCAGCATTCTAACATTTATTATATGGAATCAATGAAAAGCATCCCGTTCACCAAAATGCATGGTGCGGGAAACGATTACATTTATATTGACGCCTTGTCCGAGGTGCCCGATAATCTACCCCTTCTTTCTCAAGAAATAAGTAACCGACATTTTGGTATTGGCAGCGATGGCCTGGTGGCTATCCTCCCCTCCGACAAGGCCGACTTCCGAATGAGGATGTTCAATGCCGACGGATCGGAGGCTGAGATGTGTGGCAATGCCTCCCGATGTATCGGTAAGTATGTATATGACAAACACCTCACCGATAAAGAGGTCGTAAGTCTCGAGACTCTTGCCGGCATAAAGTATCTGCATCTCAATCTTGAGGCCGGAAAGGTGAAAACCGTAACGGTAGATATGGGTAGCCCTGAGCTCGTACCGGAGAGAATCCCGGTGCATAGCGCATCTAAAGAGGCCAAGATATCCGAAAAAGAGATAATCAACGGAATAGAGTATAAAATCACAGCTGTCGGCATGGGGAATCCCCATGCCGTAGTTTTTGTGCCCGCGTTGTTCGACCGTCTCGTTCATGGAGAAGGTCCGATTATGGAGGTTGCCGAGATTTTTCCCAACAGGGCTAATATCGAGTTTATCAAGGTGATCGACCGTACCCATATCGAGATGCGTGTCTGGGAACGCGGTTCGGGCGAAACCCTCGCTTGCGGCACGGGAGCATGTGCCGCTGTGGTGGCATGTGTGCTTAACGATCTAACCGACAGAGAGGTGGAGGTCTCTCTTCCGGGAGGGAAACTAACTATCCGTTGGGATGAAGAAAACAATCATGTGTTTCTCACAGGCGGCGCGGAATTTATCTGCGACGGTATTTATTATTTTAAAGATAAGGTTAACTCCGAAGAAAACCTCTCTACTCCGACCTCCGGTCAGGAATAATTCAAAAGAACAGGAATGTATATCAACGAAAATTTTATAAAACTGCCGCAGTCTTATCTCTTTTCAAAGGTTGCCGCCAAATTAAGGGAATATAAGGAAGCACATCCGGATGCCGATCTTATAAGAATGGATATCGGCGATGTGACTCTCCCGATCGCTCCTTGTGTGATAGATGCCATGCATAAGGCCGTCGATGACATGGCCTCTCCTTCAACTTTCCATGGCTATGGACCCGAACAAGGTTATCCATTCCTTCGCGATGCCATTGCCAAGCATGATTATCAGGATCGCGGTATCGACATCCACGCCGAAGATATCTTCATCAGCGATGGAGCCAAGAGCGATTTGGGTAACTTGGGAGATATCTATTCGCAGAAGAGCATCATAGCGGTGGCTGATCCCGGATATCCGGTTTATGTTGATGCAAGCGTGATAGATGGTCGAGGAGGAGAACTGCTTCCCGACGGACGTTGGAGCCGCATAATGTATCTCGAATGTAATCCGGACAACGGATTTAAACCGAATGTGCCTCAGAAGGCGGTAGATGTGGTATTCCTCTGTTCCCCTTGCAATCCTACCGGCACTGTTTTCACCCGTGACGAACTTAAAGAATGGGTGGAATATGCCCGTAAAAACAGAACCCTGATTATCTTCGACTCTGCATACGAGGCTTTCGTGCAAGATAAGGATATACCCAAATCAATCTATGAGATCGAAGGAGCTAAGGAAGTGGCAATCGAGATAAGGAGCTTCTCCAAGACAGCCGGTTTTACCGGTCTGCGCTGCGGATATACCGTGGTGCCTTCCGAACTCGTAGGATATGACCGCGAAGGAAACTCTTATCCACTCCGTCAGCTTTGGAACCGGAGACAATGCACCAAATTCAACGGTGCCTCATACGTGATACAGCGTGGTGCCGAAGCTCTCTACACTCCCGAAGGTAGAGAGGCGGTGAAGAAGAATATCGATGTGTATCTCTCTAATGCAAGATATATAAAAGATCAATTGGAGAAAGCCGGATTCGAAGTATATGGAGGAGAGAATTCACCATACGTGTGGGCACGTCTTAGAGGTGAGAACGATTCCTGGGCACTCTTCCAGAAATTGCTTGATGAAGCTCAACTTTCATCCACACCCGGAATAGGATTCGGGGAATGTGGGGCAGGATATATTCGCCTCACAGGATTCAATTCGCCTGAAAACACCCGCAAGGCAATGGAAAGACTTGGAAAAGTGAATCTGAATACCTCCGTAGCCGGAGAAGAAGGTTCCGGTTCCATGAACGATCTTAAGGCCATAAAGGCACTCGACGACCTTCAGGTGCTCGATGATATCACTAAGGCAATGGAAATCTGATAAGGTTGCAGGATTAAGGTTGAATTAAGCAGCTACAATAACATCTAAAGAAAAAAGCCTGAAGCCGGGCTAAATAAAAATATAAGATTATGTCAAAATTAAGATTCAAAAGCGTTGAGGAAGCCACAAACCGCAAAGCTGTGAAAGTGGAACTTCCCGAAGAGAGAGTGGAAAAGTATTATGGCAAACAGGTGTTCAACCGTCAGAAGATGTTTGAATACCTTCCCAAGGATACCTACGATGCCCTCGTAAAGGCAATCGATAACCGTGAGCCTATCTCGCGCGAGACTGCCGACAGTGTCGCAGCCGGAATGAAGCGTTGGGCCCTCGACTGCGGCGCACGCCACTACACCCACTGGTTCCATCCCCTCACCGGAAGCACAGCTGAGAAGCACGATGCTTTCGTGGAGCATGATGGAAAGGGAGGAGTGATCGAGAAATTCTCCGGCAAGCTTCTCGTGCAACAGGAGCCTGATGCTTCCAGTTTCCCTAACGGAGGTATCCGTAACACCTTCGAAGCCCGCGGCTATTCTGCCTGGGATATCTCTTCTCCGGCTTTTATCCTCGACAACACCCTGTGTATTCCCACCGTATTCATTTCCTATACCGGTGAGAGCCTTGACTACAAGACCCCGTTGCTTCGTTCGCTCAACAGTGTAGATAAAGCTGCCACACGCGTGGCCCGCTATTTCGACAAGGATGTGAAGCATGTGATCTGCAACCTTGGATGGGAACAGGAGTATTTCCTTGTGGATGAGGCTCTTTATGCAGCACGTCCCGACCTGGTGATGACCGGTCGCACTCTCATGGGTCATGAATCGGCCAAGAACCAGCAGCTTGAAGACCATTATTTCGGTGCCATACCCAAGAGAGTGGAGGCTTTCATGCTCGACCTCGAATATGAGTGCCACAAGCTTGGTATTCCCGCAAAGACCCGCCACAATGAGGTCGCTCCCAACCAGTTTGAGCTCGCACCCATATATGAGGAGTGCAACCTGGCCAACGACCATAACCTCCTCCTCATGTCGGTGATCGAAGAGGTGGCACGTCGCCATAACTTCCGTGTGCTGCTTCATGAGAAACCTTTCGCAGGAATCAACGGTAGCGGAAAGCATAACAACTGGTCGCTCGGCACTGATACCGGATCTCTTCTCTTCGCTCCCGGAAAGACCGCTCTGGATAATCTTCGCTTTATAGCTTTCGTGGCTAATGTGATGGCAGCCGTGCATAAGCATAACGGTCTTCTCAAAGCTTCGATTATCAATGCCACCAATGCTCACCGTCTTGGTGCCAACGAGGCTCCTCCGGCTATCATCTCGATGTTCCTCGGTTCGCAGCTTTCTGAAATTCTTGATAAGATTGAGAAAAATGAAACCGACGAAAACATCGAGCTTGAAGGGAAAGGAGAGTTGTCGCTTGATGTGGCACAGATTCCTGAACTGTTGATCGATAATACCGACCGTAACCGCACCAGTCCTTTCGCCTTTACAGGTAACCGCTTCGAATATCGTGCAGTAGGCTCGTCTGCCAACTGTGCTTCAGCTCTTATCGCTCTCAATGCAGCCATGGCAGCGCAGCTTGATGAATTCGCCGATGCGGTGGATGCGCGTCTTGCAAAGGGAGAGAAGCTTGAGAAAGCAATCTTCAAAGAGGTGAAGAAGCTCGTGAAAGCTCACCGTGCAATCCAGTTTGACGGTAACGGTTATTCCGATGAATGGAAAGAGGAGGCTGCACGTCGCGGTTTGGATACAGAGACTTCCGCTCCTTTGATGTATGACATCTACATGCATCCTGAGAATGTGGAGATGTTTGAAAAGACCGGCGTTCTCAACCGCAAGGAGATCGCTGCCCGCAACGAAGTGAAGTGGGAGATGTACACCAAGAAGATTCAGATCGAAAGCCGCGTGCTCGGCGACCTGGCAATCAATCATGTCATCCCTGCCGCCGTGCGTTATCAGTCGCTTCTTCTCGACAATGTATATAAGATCAAGGAGCTCTTCTCCGGCGACAAGTCAGATCGTATCGCTTCCCAGAATCTTGCCACCATCGAGGCAATCAGCGAGCATATCTCGGCTGTCAAGACAGGAGTCGATGCTATGATTGATTCACGCCGCGCCGCCAACAAGATCACTTCCGAGAGAGAGAAGGCCATCGCATATCATGACACTGTGGCTCCCAAGATGGAAGAGATCCGTTATCATATCGACAAGCTCGAACTTATGGTGGATAATGAAATCTGGACCCTTCCCAAATATCGCGAGATGCTTTTCATCAGATAAGTAAAAGAATCGGATATATAAAAATAAGAGCTGCATCCCCGTCGGGGATGCAGCTCTTTTTTCTGACTTCGCCACTTTTATGATGCTTAAATGAATATAAATGATTTGCAGTAATATACAAGTATGTAAGGTTGATTCCGGGCGATGCAATGACTTGGTCTGGAAATATAGAGAAAAGATTCCTCCGTATAGCTTCTGTGAAAATCTGGTTATTCAGTGGTTTAGCTTGGCCTGGCCAAGCGTTTCTGTGGGCACAATCCCTTTATTACGGATAATTTAGAATAGACTACCACAGAAGCGTTACAGCGCTTCGCGCTTTCACTCGCTCACAGAAATATCGGAATCCCACAGAAGGATCTGAAATTGACGAGTTTAGGGTGACACGTTTACGAAGTCAGGAAAAAGAAGAGCTGCACCCCCCCGGAACGACCCCGGAATGTCGTAGTACTATTTCAGTTAAAGATGCAACAGAGGCTGTGCCTCAACTTTGTAATAGTCAATACAATATAGACTCTTACACTTGTGATAACATTAAAAAAACATTTCGCTATTATAACTTTTTAGTCTGAAAATTTGTTAGATTAGAGAAAAGTTACTAACTTTGCAACATCTCACCAACCAGGCGTTGAAAGAGAAACGGGAGCGGTCATTGCCGCTCCTTGCTTTTTATATACTCCTCATATTCCTTTAGAAATTTCTTTTTACGCCATTCATGCTCAATAAGGTATGCAGTCCATGGAAGAAGATATCTGTATTAGCCTGATTTTGGTTGACTATGTTTTGGTCTTAGACCTGAATAAAGTT
>CAMWUJ010000118.1 GCA_947177405.1 uncultured Porphyromonadaceae bacterium
CCTATTTTTGAGATAAAATCTTGAATCTCTGAAGGAGCAGCCTCCGCGCTGTGACTGAAGAGATTCGAGATTTTAGCCAAAAAGAGGCCGGACCTTGGTAACTTTTTTCCATTAGTAATTGGAATTATATTTAAACTGATTAAAATTAAAGTTTTTAAATTACTCCATCACTCGCATCTCAGGGGCATCTATCGCCTTTTGACTCAGTCATATAGCTCGCTATATTCCTTCGTCTGCATGGCGATATCTGCTCCCTGATATGCGACCCTGCATTAACATTTTTTGTTGGATGGAGTCTAACGCCAATGCGAAATATTTTGCGATGGTCTCCGGAAAATTTGCGGCTATATTGTCTTTCATTTATCCCTGTAATGACCTTTGAGAGAAACCACATAAACTATTACCTTATCATCTTCTATGCCATAAATCATTCTGTCCCCCTTATTTATTTCTCTACTCCACAATCCTGATAAATCACCTCTAAGCGCTTCTACATGGCCTGTGCCGGTAGTTGGATGTTGCCGTAATTCTTCAAATAAATCAACAATTTTCTTTAATGTTTTCTTTTGTCCGGATCTCTTCCACTCTTTCATGTGACGTTCAGCCTCCGGCATTAGAATTAGTTCGTATGTCATACACCCAAAAGATTTCTTATTTCATCCATTGAATAAGCCTTTCCTTTACCGGACTTCATTTCTGCCATTCCACGTTTTACTGAAGCTATATTCTCAGGATCATCAAACCAAGGATCATTGGAAGGAGAAGGATTCTGACTGACTTCGATAGCCACGGAATTAGCCTTTGAAATAAGTAGGGTCTCTATATAATTCTTTAAACTTTTGCCCTGTACCGCTGCCATAATGGACAGTTTTTGAAGTGTATCAACAGGAAGATCAATGTTTTTACGCTTGATATTTATTGATGTTGCCATAATACTTAATTTTAATATCCAAAGATATAAAATATATACATTATATACAATATATTTGTTTAAACTTTTTTACTTAGAGCGCATTCTAAATTACAATCCGCATCGTCAGCATAGACTGACGATGCGGATTGTTTTTCAATTCATCTTTGCTTTATCCCACTTGCGATCCGGGGTGTACCGGGCCGGTTGGCCCGATCACTGTCAGGGTGCCGTCGGGATTGACTGCGCTCATGATCATTCCCTGACTCTCTATCCCCATCATCTTGCGGGGTGCAAAGTTGGCCACGAAGCATATCTCCTTTCCAACGAGCACAGAGGGATCTTCATAACTCTGCGCGATGCCGCTCAGGATGGTGCGCGTTCCCATACCATCCTCGATGAGGAATTGAAGCAGTTTCTTCGATTTCTTCACTTTCTTACATTCCAGCACTTTCCCCACACGGATATCGATCTTCTCGAATGTCTCGAAATCCACATCAGGCTTCACCGGCTCGGGCTTCCACGCGAGAAGTTCGTTGGCTTTCTTGGTATCTTCAAGCTTCTTCACCTGAGCCTCGACCACTGAATCTTCTATCTTTTCGAAGAGAAGTTCCGGTTCTCCTATCTTGGCTCCTGCCGGCACGAGGTCGAAGCAGCCGAGCATCGCCCAGGTGATCTTGTCGCCCCCAAGCATCTTAACGAGTTTGGCCGACATGAAGGGAAGGAAGGGCTCGAAGGCTATAGAGAGGTTGGCACACATCTGGATGGCTGTATTCAGGATAGTGGCTGTGCGTGCCATATCGCTCTTGGCTGTCTTCCAGGGCTCTGTCTCCTGAAGATATTTGTTGCCCGCGCGTGCCATATCCATTGCCAACCTCAGACCCTCGCGGAAGTGGAAGTTGTCGAGGGCTTCGCTGAGCTCATCTTTGAGCTTGTTGATCTCAGCTATCAATGCTAATTCAGGCTCGCCCAACTCTCCGGCTGCCGGCACCTCACCGCCGAAATATTTATGGGTGAGCACCACGGCACGATTCACGAAATTACCTAAGATGGCCACCAGCTCGGAGTTATTGCGGGTCTGGAAATCTTTCCAGGTGAAGTTGTTGTCTTTGGTCTCGGGCGCATTGGCTGTCAGCACATAGCGCAACACATCCTGCTTGCCGGGAAATTCCTCGAGGTATTCGTGAAGCCATACGGCCCAGTTGCGCGAGGTGGATATCTTGTCGTCTTCCAGATTGAGGAATTCATTGGCCGGCACATTGTCGGGGAGGTTATAGCTACCCTCTGCCATGAGCATCGATGGGAACACTATGCAATGGAACACTATGTTATCCTTGCCAATGAAATGCAACATACGTGTCTCGGGGTCTTTCCACCATTTGGTGTAGTCGTCGCCCACAAGGTCGATGGTGTTGGAGATATATCCTATCGGAGCATCAAACCATACATAGAGCACTTTCCCTTCGGCACCCTCCACGGGCACGGGGATTCCCCAGTCGAGGTCGCGGCTCACGGCGCGTGGCTGCAAGCCCATCTCCAGCCATGATTTGCACTGGCCATACACGTTGCTGCGCCATTCGGTGTGATCTTTCAATATCCATTCCTCCAGACGGCTCTGCCATTTGTCGAGGGGCAGATACCAGTGGGATGTCTCCTTCAATACCGGAGTGTTGCCGGTAAGCGCGCTCTTGGGATCGATAAGGTCGGTGGCGTTAAGACTCGTGCCGCAGGCCTCGCACTGGTCGCCGTAGGCGTTGGGATTGCCGCAGTGGGGACAGGTACCGGTCACGTAACGGTCGGCAAGAAACTGATTTGCCTCCTCGTCATAGAGCTGCATGGAGGTTTTCTCAATGAATTCTCCTTTGTCGTAGAGGGTCTTGAAAAATTCGGAGGCTGTCTTGCGATGGGTCTCCGATGTGGTGCGTCCATACACATCGAAGGAGATGCCGAGACCCTCGAAGGAATCCTTGATGATATTATGATAGCGATCCACAATATCTTGTGGGGTCACACCCTCTTTCTTGGCCTTGATAGTGATGGGCACGCCATGCTCGTCGCTGCCGCCGATCATCAGCACCTCTTCCCCCTTAAGACGAAGATAGCGCGCATAGATGTCGGCAGGAACATATACCCCGGCCAGATGCCCGATATGAACCGGGCCGTTGGCATAGGGCAATGCCGTGGTGATAAGTGTTCTCTTGAATTCTTTCATTTTTATGATGTTTCTATTATTTTGGTCTAACTTGCAAAATTAATAAAGTTTTATGGATGTTGTGGCATGGTTCATTGATATTTTTGCATTATAATATCACTATTCTTATGAAAAAATATATTAAAATCATTCCTCTTAAATCAATCGGTCTCTCCGACCTCTCCTCTTCCGAACCGTCCGACCCCGGGAATCCGGGATCCGACCCCCTCAATCCCTCTTTCCCTTCGCTCTCGCCTCAGTTCTCCTTTCTGAAGTCTCCCCTTCCCGGTTACGGCACCTCCCTGCCGGCCACGGAGGTGGAGTTCTCCTTCCCGGCTGAGGATTATAAAAGAGTACAGGCATGGTTCTCGGGCGATTTCTCTCATGTGGTCAATCCCGAGTCGGCCACGCTGAAGAAGAATATGCGGGCAGCAGTAATCGACACTCTGTCGCGCTTTATCTCGGCCTCGGCCTCACGAAATCTCCTCACCGCCCCCTGCCGCCTCGGATGGCGATACCGTCTCTTCGACGGATCATATATCTATCCTGATGCGCCTCTTCTGATCCTCCCTGAATATGAGGCTCCGCTGTTGATAATAACCGGATATAACCTATACGAAAAATCGCTTCATACGGATATCACGATTTCAGTGAATCCCTCATCTCTCAGCTTCTCGCTGGCAGCCCCTCAGAACGGCGGTGAGTATAAGGATATTATCATGGCCGTGGAGTTTTTCGTCACACGTCAGGGTTCTCTCTTCTCTTCGGATGCCGAAGTGGTCGGGGTCCGGAGTGTGATCACAGGCAGCGGGCGGGTGCGTGTATGGAGTTATGAATCAATTCCTTCAGATGATATTGAGGCGGCGGTGAAAGTGGATTCCGATTTCCGGTTGGTGGCAACCCTTTCGTATGGCGATATACTTGATGGCAAATATGACGCGATCATGCCTTTCCCTTTCGATGCCGGCGCATTAGGAAGGATCTCCTCACTCCCGAAAGTCTCTTTCCCCACCAAAGTCTCCTCCGGCAGTGAATCCTCTTCTTCATCCTCTTCCTCCACACTTCTGCAGGGGTGGCGGCCATTCCTGCATTTCCACACCGAACCTCTCAACCTCGGATTGCCGGAGAATGTCAAGTCGGTGATGGATCTGTATCTAAGGGGAGTGTTTCAGAGGGAAGAAGTTGAGATGAAGCTCTACGGGTCGCATCATCGGGAGCACTGGCGGCTCTTAGCCAAGAGTCGCGGACCCTATATACGAGGATTGCGACGGGCTCCCTACCGATGGTTTCGGGTAGAAATTTCTCTCCCGATGCGTCGCGACGACTTCCTTGAAGCCCTCACCTTCACCTACGCCAAGTAGCAAATAGGGCGATCCCGTAAGCAGGCTTCGCAACCCCTCCGGGATTGCCGTCAACCCCTGACGAGACCTCAACCCCGGAGGAGTCCACCCTCTGGAGAGACCTCAACCCAGGAGGGGTTACAGTCCACCTCGTGAGACACCTCAACCCTGGAGGGGTTACAGTCCAACCTAACCGGGGGTTGGCGAGGTACGAGCCTACCCCAGGATACCCGAAGAGACGATCTCAACCCGGGACGGGTTGCCGTATATGGGTCTCTCGCAGCCAAGGTTCGGGGGCACGGCAACCCCTCCGGGGTAGAGGCCATCTCCGTGGGTATCCGGGGGTTCTCACCGCTGCGCGGTGTGGAACCCCCGGTTGGGTTAAAAGGCAACCCGTCCCGGGTTGAGATATGTCTTTCCTGTTATATTGCTTCACGTTATAACCCAACTCCTTTTAAAAGAATCGGGAATTATTCAGAAATATTTTTGAATTTTTAATTCAATGTTATAATTTTGCATAGACCATCCAATCGAATAATAATGAAACGACTTATATTCTACATACTTCTATCTCTCTCGGTTGTCTGCACAGCTCAGAAACTTAAGGTAACATCATTTAAAATCCAACCCGATGATCTCACTGCGCGTCATCAGCCTCGAGTGGATACGGATGGACAGTTAGGTGCCCTTCTTAAGATATGCGTCCTCGACAAGATCACCAAAGTGGAGGGCACCGTGTTAGGAGATATTGTAGATAATGGAGTGGAGAAATGGGTATATGTCACCGACCGAACCAAGAAGATAAGACTGCATTTCGAGAATCATTTCCCGTTAATGATCGTATTCGATGACTACAATTATGCCTCTGCTCAAGAAAAGACAGTATATGAGGTGTTACTGGAAGAGGAAACCGGTGCCTCCGCACCGGCCACAGCTACCAATCCTGCTCCATCCACAGTTTCCACACCTGCTCCGGTGGCAGCCAGCCCCTCCACAGCTGAAATATTGGAGGAAGGCAAAAAAGCATACAACTCCAAAAATTATGCCAAAGCTCTGGAATTATTCCGCAAAATCGATGGAGATAAGGAGGCTCAATATTATATTGGCGTTATGTATGCGATTGGCTATGGGGTGACAAAAGACTATCAGGAAGCACTGAAATGGTATCGCAAAGCAGCTGAACAGGGATTTGCAGAAGCTATGTGTAATCTTGGCGTTACGTATCAGAATGGCGATGGAGTGGCAAAGGATTATAAGGAGGCCGTGAAATGGTATCGGAAAGCGGCTGAGCAGGGAAACGCGCGGGCTCCGTATAATCTCGGCGTTATGTATTATTATGGCCTCGGAGTGACTCAGGATTATCAGGAGGCCGTAAAATGGTATCGGAAAGC
>CAMWUJ010000119.1 GCA_947177405.1 uncultured Porphyromonadaceae bacterium
GTCTTTTTATTTTTCGGTTCTCCCGTTCTCCCGTCTTTTTATTTTCAGGTTCTCCCGTCTTCTTATCTTCCGGTTCTCCCGTTCCCCTGTCTCCTAATTTGTGTTTGCCAATAATCAACAAGCCCCGGTCTTACGACCGGGGCTTGCAAAAGATTCCGACTCACGTCGTGGTCTTTTCTTCTTTCGATTAAGGTCAAAATAATAATCAATTACCCTGTTGCTTGCATGTCTTAATATTCTTCAAAGATTTATTATCTTTGTATATTTTTCTTGGTCTTAATTCTTTCGGTATTAACGCAAAATCATGGCTGGAATTTCCTGCAGGCCGCTGAGCCTTTCCGCGCTTTTGCGTCAGGTTGTTCCTTTTCGGTGTTGCAAAGTTACAATCCTTTTTCTCATTTACAAAATTTATTTATATGTTATAAAACATAACTCTTATAATTTATTGATTCCTTGCAGTTTCCAATTAAAAAATTATAAATATAAATTACAAATTTTTATTTTTTTATTTTGAAATATGAAATTTGCACTCCTGTCAAAATAAAAAGGGATTACGAATGGAGCTCCTTCAAGAGGAAAATATACCTTTACAATAGTGAATTATTTTAATAGGGGTACAGACTTCATTTTCGTGATAATAGGCAGATGGTAAATTTTTCATAAGATAGTTTCACAGGTAAGTTCAACCTCTCCGAGGTAGAGGGTATAGAATGAGGCGGACCGGTGGTAGGCTCGTTCCTCGCCAACTTCCGGTTTACCAAAATATAACCACTCCGTGGTAATCCATCCGGATTTATACCGTGACCCCAATATTACCACTCCTCGGTAATCCGAATATATATCCATACATACCCACACAGCAATAACTATTTTAGCATCAATCAAATACATCCTTACCCCGGAGGGGTTACCGTTCAACCTAACCGGGGGTTGGTGAGGCACGAGCCTACCCCCGGCTACTCAAAGAGAGGACGGCAACCCCGGCGGGGTTGCCGTTACATACAGTGGCATTGCGATCGATATTACATCCCTACTACCTTACCGGGGGTCGAGGTCTTAACAGGAAATTTAAATCATTTTTGAAAATTCATGGATTTATTTTTGCGTTTTGAAATTTTATTGATAACTTTGCGAAATAGAAATGCGCGTACTATCTCCAGCCCGTATTTTTACCTGCTGATCACGAGATAATAGCGCTTACGATATCAATAATGAACGATTCTTACATGATAAACTCCCGGCCTTCCGGGCCCCGAACATTTAGACTTAACCTTATTTTCAGATTGGTCAAATAATCCCTAAATCTTTGGATTGATCAAATACCAAAATGTGAAATATAGCAAAAGTATAATTTCATGTAGGCTTAATCTGAATTAATTAACCATAAATACTAAAAACTCAATTCTAATGAAAAAAACGTTACTTCTTGCCGCAGTAGGCTTGATGGCCGCTTCTTCCACAATAGATGCAGCCAAAGTCTATTTCGACAATGAGGGCACCGGATGGGAAAAAGTCTTTGGCTACTCCTGGTCGCCTGATTATCTTAAGGAGCTTTCCACCGAAGTTGTGGATGGCCACACTCTCTATGTAGCCGAACTGAATAATGAAGAAATTATTTTTCGCGGCAGCAAAGATCAATGGGCCGATCACCTTCAGACTGCCAACTTATCCGTTGAGGACGGCGCTGTATATGGCAAAGCATCCTTAAAATCAAACGAAGGAAGCCCTGATCCGATTGCCCATATCGTTAACGGTCAATATGTAGAAAATTCAATCGTTAATACCTACCCGGAGATGTATCTTGTCGGAGCCATGACCGGTTGGGGAAGTAGCGCAAAATACAGGATGACTACTGACGATGGTGTGACTTATACCCTTACTTGCGATATAGAAGCAGGGGCTGAATTCAAATTCTATGGTGGTGCCTGGGGTACTCGCGAGCTGACCATGAATAGCAAAGGAACTGATCTTGGTGACGGCACATACGATTTGACTGAAGGCGATGCCAACATGTCTCTTAAAAATGGAGGCACTGTAACGTTCACACTCGTACAAAGTAATAACTTTGCGAATGCGAAACTCACCATCTCCGGTGCAGGCGTGGTGGAACCCGATCAGTTTACCACTGTATATTTCCTTAGTGATAGAAACGGTTTCCATGAGAGCCCCAGCCTTAAGATGGCGACTACCGATGGTATAACCTATACTCTCAACATTCCGGATGCAGGTTCTGATATCGCTTTCAAATTCCTTGTAAAAACTCCCACCCCCAAATATTTCTCCAATGGCGAGCAGAACATTCAAAACGGAACTTATACCATTGAAGGCGATGTTCCTACCAATATGACATTCCATACAGGTGGAAATGTTGACATCACTCTTGAGAATATCGATAATTTCTCTTCCATCAAAGTGACTATCGAGGGTCAGGATCCTGATGCAGACCCCTATCCTCCTATCTATCTCGTGGGTGAAATGACCGAATGGGAAGCTGAGGAAGCTTATCGTCTTCATACCGAAGATGGCGTGAACTATACCATTACCGTTCCCAATATGAGTGGGAATGATGCGTTCAAATTCATGGGCGGCGATGCACATAACTATTGGTTCTCCAATGGAGAAGACAATATGGAGGATGGAACTTATGAGCTAAATACAACAACCTCCTACAATATGTCGCTTGCCAATGGTGGCGATGTAACCTTCACTTTCGTGCTTGGTGATATGCATCAAACCGCTACTCTTACTATTGAAGGACAGGGTGAAGTGATTCCCGATACCTATCCCGCGATGTATCTTACCAGCGAACGCTATGGCTGGGGTGCAAGAGACGCTTTGAAGATGAAGACAGAAGATGGTATCACATATACCCTCACCGTACCTGATATGTCAAAGCAGCCATTCCATTTCTTTGGTGGTAAAAAGGGTGTACGCGAGCTCTCAATGGAAAATAAAGGGTACGCCCTCGCAAACGGTGAATATGATCTCACAGAGGGAGACGCATTAAACATGTCTCTCGGAGTCGGTGGCAATGTTACTTTCATTCTTGTGCAGAGTAATGACTTCACAACCGCAAAACTCACCATAGAAGGTCAGGAAGGTGAAGTGGAAAGAAATATATCTTATCAGCTTCGCGGTGAGTTCAATCAACAGGGTTCATGGGTGGATCTTCCTGCAATGACACCTGTAGAAGGGGAAGAGAACCTTTGGACTACTACCTTCACTCCCAAATATTCCGGCGGACAGTTCGGTCTTAAGCTGTTGGTCAACGGAAGTCAGTTAGAATGGTTAAATGAGGACGTTACTTTTTCTGCCGAGAATCCTTCCGCTACTCTTACTTTACAACGTCACACAGATGACGGCATAAATTGTAAGTTCGATTTCCCCGCAAACGTGACCTACACAGCTACATTCAACTCAGAAACCGATGTTCTTTCATTCGCTGTTTCTCAAACTCCAATCACGCCGACAGATTTAACACTCTATCTAATTGGCAATATTGTTCCGGAAACCGGTTGGAATAGTCCCAATGATAATTATAAGTTCTCAACTACCGACGGTAAGATATATACTTACACAGGTAAATTAGAAGGTGGTAAGACTTTCAAAATCTATCCGGGAAACTGGGATGACAAAGAGCACAATTATGGCGGTGCAGGTGGCGGTGCAGGTCTTGAGAATCAAGAGTATCAAGTATATGCTGACGGTGGCGACATGACCCTCAAATATGGAGGTGAAAATGTGACCCTTACCCTTGACACAGAAGCTTTGAAGCTTACTATCGCAGGTCAAGATGAAGAGATAGTGGTTGAGAAAATCGTCACCTATGCAGTCCACGGCCAATGGGATGGTCTTACAGATAATGACTGGAACGATATCAAACTTGAAAAAGTTTCTGATACTGAGTGGACAGCCAACTATACTCCTAAGGAAACCGGTGGTAGCTTTGGTGTAAGAAAAATGGAAAATGATGCACAAACCGGATGGTATTCAGCTGCTGTAACATTTAACGCAGACAATACTTCTGCCACATTATCCGGAGGTGGCAATTGCACATTTGGATATGATGCAAATACACCTTGTAAATTCACTTTCAATCCTGAAACTCTCGTTCTTTCTATTGTAAAAGACACCGCCACAGGTATCGAAGAGATTTCCTCCGATTATTCCGACGCTATCTTCTTCAACCTCCAGGGTATCAAGGTTGAGAATCCCGAAAGCGGCCTTTATATCATGGTTCGCAACGGAAAGTCTCAGAAAGTTGTGGTGAAATAACAACTCTCTATTCTCATTGATAGAGGGGCAGACCGAAGACAGGTCAGCCCCTCTTTTTTCAACACATGTTTGCATATATATAATATATACATTATCTTTGCAACCAATAGAATCGAGATCTTGAAATTTTTTGAATGAGGTCTAATTAATATTTTTTGAAAATTTTTAAAATTAAAAATATGAATACACATGTCTCAATGCGCTCCAGGCGTAAGCTAATTGATATTCCTGAAGATGTATTTCAGATTTTATCGGTCAAAGCTGCCGCAATGGGGACAAACTTAAAAAAATATATCGAAGATCTTATAATTAAAGATATCGAAGATATGGATGATGCCGTAATTTATCGTCACCTTGTTGCGACAAAACCGGAGGGTAAAATCCCCTTATCAGAATCGGAACGTGAAGAATTTGAAGAATGGCTTAATAAAAATAGATAATGAGAGGAGGTTATTCAAAGGAACCGAGATACCACCTAAATAGAATGTTATAAAACATATTCCCGGGATGCAACCTTTTGGCAGCATCCCGGGTTATTCTTTTATAACATATTTTTAACCCTCTTAACGATTCCCCTATGAAAAAGTATCTCGCCGAAGCTATCGGCACAATGTTCCTCGTTCTCATGGCCTGCGGTAGCGCAGTCCTGGCCGGTCCTAAGATCGGTGTACTCGGTATCGGCCTATGCTTCGGCCTGGTGCTCGTATGTCTTTGTTATTGCATCGGAAATATCTCCGGATGCCATGTGAATCCTGCCGTATCTTTCGGCATGTGGGTGGCAGGCAAAATCAATACAAAGGAATTTATCGGCTATGTGGTGAGCCAACTTATCGGAGCTGCCATAGGAGCTGGTTTCCTATATTGGTTTGTGAATATGGATGGAGGTTATGACTTCGGTGGTATCACTGAAGGCGTGGCCGACCTGGCGGCAAATGTGATGCAACCCGGAGCAACTCCCGGTATGGCTCTCTTTGCTGAAATCCTCTTCACATTCTTCTTTGTCCTTGTGATTTTCGGTGTTACAGATGAGAAATATGGATTCGGCAACTTTGCCGGCCTCGCCATCGGTCTCGCTCTTGGTCTGGTGAATATAGTAGGTATTCCGGTTGACAACTGCTCAGTGAATCCGGCCAGAAGCTTTGGTCCGGCACTTTGGAGCCCCGGTGCATGGCCTGATTTCTGGATCATGGTGGTTGGTCCGCTCGTCGGCGCTCTGATTGCCGCGATCTGCTGGAAAGCTGTCCTTTCGGCTCGTGCACAGAAAGAATCGATGCAGGAATTAGGTTAAGACATCAACACTTTGTTTTATAGACAATAAAAAAGATAATAGAAACAGGAGTCCAACTACTCCTGTTTCTTTTTTTACAGTAAATTAGACGGGAGAATGGGAGTTTTTAGACGGGAGAACAGGAGAACGAGAGTTTTTAGACAGGAGAACGGGA
>CAMWUJ010000120.1 GCA_947177405.1 uncultured Porphyromonadaceae bacterium
AATTACAATAGATTATTTCATGTTTTATTCTTAACCTACGTCTGAAAACAACAAAATTTAACATTTTATTGTTATTATTATATCCCTCCTTCTCTTTTTCCAAGTAAATCCTTTTTTAAAATAATGAAAAAATCATTAATCTGGCTTCTCACCATTGTAATGGCCATAGCATTCGGGGCATTGTTGTATTTCCAAATCATGTATCTTGAGAACATGGTGAAAATGAGAGAAGAGCAATTTTCCGAGGGAGTGATGCGTTCGCTCAATTCTACATCTGAATTTATGGAAAAACAGGAGACACTTCATTTCCTTGAAGAAGATGTAAATATTATAGAATCCAGTCTATATTCCGATTATGGAAATTCCAATATTGACCAGACAAATAATCTTGAATATTCTGTTCAAAATGGAGATGGTAGTGTGACGCAATACACGTTGTCTTCATCTAAGGTCGATGCCACAGGAAGAAAGTCGAATAATATGTCTTTTTCCGGCAATCAGGGTATTAGCCAGCGCTACAGAAATATGCAGGAAGTTATAAGAAGTCAATATCTATATCAGAAAGGACTCATAACGGAAGTTATTTTATCCATACTACGTGATTCTGGCACAAGACCTGTAATGGAAAGAGCTGACTCCACTATGATAAAGAATTGTCTGCGTACTGAATTGGCTAACAACGGATTAAACGTGCCTTTTGTTTTCGGTGTGTTCAATTCGCGAAACGACCTTCTCTACTCTACCGATGGATTTGAAATAGAAGAGGAAGACCATAATGATTACAGTATCCGCTTATTTTCAAATACAGACATGAATTATAGGTTGTGTGTGCAGTTCCCCACAAAAAGTAATTATATTTTTTCTTCCGTAAGATTTATTATTCCGACTCTTGCGTTTACAGTGATTCTGCTCATTATATTCTTATATACCGTGATATTGATATTCCGTCAGAAAAAACTCACCGAGATGAAGACCGACTTTATCAATAATATGACACACGAGCTAAAAACCCCCATATCCACGATTTCTCTTGCAGGCCAGATGCTGAGCGACCCTTCGATAAGAAAATCACCGGCATCTTTAGCGCATCTCTCGGAAGTTATCACTGATGAATCCAAACGTCTGAGGTTTCAAGTGGAAAAAGTATTGCAGATGTCGGTATTCGATAATACAGGCAGTGCTCTAAAATTTGTGGACGTTGATGCCAACAGTATTATTCAATCGGTAGCTAATACATTTAAGATAAAAGTTGAAAAATATGGCGGATCTATTTCTACAAATATCGAGGCTCCGGAATCAGAAGTAAGGGTTGATGAAATGCAATTCACAAACGTTATTTTCAATCTTCTTGATAACGCTGTAAAATATATGCGTGAAGATGAGGAACCCTCATTAGAAATAAGCACTAAGAATATTCATGGTAATAAACTTGAAATAAGAGTTTCTGATAATGGTATAGGAATTAAGAAAGATGATTTGAAAAGAATCTTCGAAAAATTCTACCGTGTATCCACCGGTAATCGTCATGATGTCAAAGGTTTCGGATTAGGACTGGCTTATGTAAAGAAAATGATAACCCTTTTCGGCGGCACGATTTCTGCCGAAAGCGAACTGGGCAAAGGTTCTACATTTATCATTGTTCTTCCTTTGGCCGGTGAAGGAATTGCAGATTAATTTTTCACATTTGATTAGAGGTGTGAGGAATTATTGCGTTTTAAGTGTTATAAAGTTATAAGGAAGGAATAAATACCTTAAAATAATACCTTGATTGGATTTAATGTTAAATCCGTCCGAGTGCCCGAATAGACGAAAAGAAAAAAACTACTATATATGGATGAAAAATTAAAAATACTCCTTTGCGAGGATGATGAGAATCTCGGAATGTTGCTTCGCGAGTTTCTTCAGGCAAAAGGATTCAATGCCGACCTTTACCCGGATGGAGAAAAAGGTTACAAGGCATTCCTTAAAGGTAAATATGACTTATGTGTTCTGGATGTGATGATGCCTAAGAAAGATGGCTTCACTTTAGCTCAGGAAATAAGAAATGTCAATAGTGAAGTGCCTATTATTTTCCTTACAGCTAAAGCTTTGAAAGAGGATGTGCTCGAAGGCTTCAAAATTGGTGCTGATGATTACATCACCAAGCCTTTTTCTATGGAAGAGTTAGTGTTCCGTATTGGAGCAATTCTCAGAAGAGTCAAAGGTAAAAAGGATAAGGAAATCACTTTGTATAAAATCGGTAAATATACTTTTGATACTCAGAAACAGGTTCTTATTGCCGATGATAAAACTCAGAAATTAACTACCAAAGAATCAGAACTGCTGGCTCTTCTATGCTCTCATGTTAATGATATCCTTGAAAGGAACTTCGCATTGAAATCCATTTGGATCGACGACAATTACTTTAACGCACGAAGTATGGATGTTTATATCACTAAACTTCGTAAGCTTCTCCGCGATGATCCTTCTATAGAAATCATTAATATTCATGGGAAAGGATATAAGTTGATAGCGCCTGAAGTGGAATCGGATTCACCTTCGGAATAATTATAAATCCATACCTTAAAAATACAAACAAAGACTCCTTCTCTCTCAGGAGTCTTTGTTGATATTTAAGTTATTATATTTCTTCTTAATCTGCAACATCTCTAAATTCTTATTTCCTTCACTTTTAATGTTATGAAAAAAATACTTAGAGGTCTTTATCTTTTTTATCAATGGTGTATTGCCGGGCCCATCTTTATAGTAGCTACATTAATCACCGCAATTATCACCGCCATAGGATCTTTCCTTGGAAACCGGGATTTCTGGGGATATTGGCCTCCCAAATATTGGTCTATGTTTACTTGCCGGTTATTTCTTATAAAAGTAAAGGTCAAAGGAAGGGAAAACATTTCAAAAGACACATCATATGTCTTTGTCGCCAATCATCAGGGAGCGTATGATATTTGGTCGATATATGGATACCTGAATCATAACTTCAAATGGCTAATGAAGAAAGAACTTGAGAAAATATTTGCTATTGGGTGGGCATGCAAAAGCGCCGGACACGTTTTTGTGGACGACTCAAGCATAGCCGGAATTCGTTCCACTATAGAAGAGTCTGAGAAAACACTTAAACATGGTATGTCTCTCGTGATTTTTCCTGAAGGAAGCCGTACTTGGGATGGTAAAATGATTCCCTTTAAACGAGGAGCTTTCATGCTCGCAGCAGAATTCAGACTTCCTGTAGTTCCAATAACAATCGATGGAAGTTTCAAAGCGATGCCGCGTTCCACCTATAACATGACTCCCGCCACCATAACTCTCACCATACACCCTCCCATCTATCCGGGAGAAAAAGGATTTAACACTAAACAACTTTTATTACAATGTACAAACGAGATACAGTCAGCACTATCCTCTCAATAGATGCATCTGATAATTTAGGTGCGTTCGGCATGCAGGCAGATATCAAGACCGCCGCTTCTTTCGGAGTTTCTTGCTCCTCTGTAGTTACAGGCATAATATCAAGAGACCAGAACCGCATAATCAACATTACATCGATATCTCCTAAGGATATATCATCACAATTGTGTGCAGTGTTCGACTCCTTCTCTCCTGATGCTGTAAAAATCGGTATGCTCACCTCGACAGAAGCCATTGATGTAGTTGCGCAAATTCTAATCCATTACGCAGCTGAGAATATTGTTGTTGACCCTGTGTTTAAGCCTCAAAAAAACAATGGGTTGAACAGTCACGACAAACAACTCTTCGATAGATTGAAATCAAAATTATTTCCAATCGCATCTTTGGTTACACCGGATTTCGATGAAGCCTTGGCAATCGCAAGTCTTTCAAAGCTTGAGAGCTCGAAAGATTTTGGAAAGCTCCTATATGAAAAATCGGGAGCAAAGGCCGTTCTTTTGAAAGGTGGTGACAGTAAGTCGGAATATTGCACTGACATACTCTTTACCGGTGATGACACAAGGATGTTCAGACAGTCGCGTATTCCAACATCCGACACACTTGGTGCCGGAAGCGTATTTACCACCGCAATCGCATGTGGACTCGCAAAAGGTTTTATTCTGCCTAAGGCTGTAAGAATGGCTAAAGATTTTATAACATTCGCTATTCAGAAAGGTCTTGACCTTGGACTTTCAATTGGCAATGGTCCACTCTATATCTTCAACAAATGATGCAAACCAAACGATACCTCTATTCGTTATTCTTATATATTCATTTTTGAATTTTTTATTTTATAAAATCTAAATCCACGAAAAATGTTGCAATATATCACAAATAGCAAATCTTCCGTCGGTGTTGCCGATCAAGTAAAAGGTGTGATTCGAGGAGGAGGAAGATGGATTCAATTGCGAATGGAAGATGCCACTGATGACGATATTCGCAAAGTTGTAGAAGAAATCAAACCGATATGTCTTGAAGTGCAGGCCTTCCTACTTCTTCATGACAGAGTGGAACTGGCAAAGACTCTTGATGTGGGAGGAGTGCATCTCAGTCAGAAAGGGGAATTACCCTCTAAAGCACGCCTCCTTCTTGGACCTGCAGCCGTGATTGGTGTCACTGCCAATAATATTAATGATGTAAAGGCTGTAAGATCGCTGGATGTGGATTATATAGGAATTGGTCCGTACAAAGAATCAGACCTCTTTGAAAAAGAAACTCCCTTACTCGGACTCGATGGTATAAAAAATATTGATTCCGATATGCAGAAACTTGAAATCAATATCGCTCATGTGGCCGTGGGAGGAATAAAGAAAGAAGATGTGGTGGATCTATTGAAATCCGGAGTTAACGGAATAGCTATAAGTGAAGCCATAGCCTTTTCTGACGATATTGAAAAATCTACAAAGGAATTTCTTGAAGTGCTTAAGCCATTTGAGAAATTTAAAGATGAAGCTTAACTTATAATAATAAAACTTTTTAATTTTAGTCTATGAAATTCACCCAACCACGTCTCCCCTATTCGATTGATGCACTCGCACCGGTGATATCTCCCCTTACCATAGATTATCACTACGGTAAACATGAAAAAGCATATATTGATACTCTCAATTCCTTAATAGAAGGAACAGAATATGAAGATATGTCCATGGAAGAAATTATCAAGTCGGCTGATGGTAAACTTTTTAATCAAGCATCCCAGGCATGGAACCATATTTTGTATTTTTTCCAGTTCAGCCCGACAGGAAAGAGAGAACCAATTGGAAAACTACGTGATAAAATTGAAGAACAATTCGGTTCCTTTGATGAATTCAAGAAAAAAATCGAAGATGCAGGAGTGACTCTTTTCGGTTCAGGATGGGTTTGGCTCTCTGTTGACCGTGAGGGATCACTATTTATTACCCAGGGGTCAAATGCTGCCAATCCCCTTAAACAAGGATTGATCCCAATTTTCGTATTTGATGTTTGGGAACATGCTTATTACCTTGATTATCAAAACAGGAGAGCGGAATATCTCCATAAACTATGGGACATCGTAAATTGGGATGTCATTGAGGCGCGTTTCGATGAAGCTTTGTGATGTTAAAATTCACAAATGTTAAAAAATTAGAAATCTATCATTTCAGATGATAGATTTCTAATTTCATGCTGTCTATTATAGACATCTGACGCTGCCGAAGAATAGAGAGGTGTAGATCTAGGTGGTCGCGGTAT
>CAMWUJ010000121.1 GCA_947177405.1 uncultured Porphyromonadaceae bacterium
ATCTCAAAAATAGGCCGCCCTGCATTTAACATTTTTTATTGGATGGAGTCTTAATCAATGACAATCAAGGAAAGATATGCAGGCGTCATCTCCATTTTTCAGGAGGTGATGCCTGAACCAAAAACGGAGTTGCAATACGACACTCCGTTTCATCTTTTATTGGCTGTGATCCTTTCCGCCCAATGCACGGATAAAAGGATTAATATGGTCACTCCCGCTCTCTTTGAGCGTTTCCCCGATCCTGCCGATTTGGCTGCCTCGAATGAAGAGGAGGTATTCGAATATATAAAGAGCGTTACCTTTCCCAACAACAAGACACGCCATCTCCTGAAAGCTGCACGAATGTTGGTGGAAGATTATGGCGGCGAGATGCCTACGGATATTGATAACCTGATGAAGCTTCCCGGAGTAGGGCGGAAGACTGCCAATGTGATGCTGTCGGTGGTATGGAATAAGGCTGCTATGGCAGTGGATACTCATGTGTTCAGAGTGAGCAATCGTATCGGACTGACAAACAATTCCAAGACACCACTTGAGACTGAAAAAACTCTCATGAAATATATTCCCGAAAATCTTGTTGCAAAGGCGCATCATTGGCTTATTCTTCATGGCAGGTATGTGTGCAAGGCCAGAAAGCCGGAATGTATGGAGTGTGTGATTAAGGAATATTGCAAACTTTATAATGGTAAATAATTCGATCCGTCTTATATAATAATTATAATAATGCTTATCTATATAAAAATAAAAGCATCTTGAATTCAAGATGCTTTTTTTATATAGGGTTTGAAAAATCAAATTATACGTATTGCATTGCCTTGTAGGAAAGACGGAGATTAGCTAATTTCTCTGCTTTTCTACGTGAACTAACCTTGGCATATCTTATCATTGATCGGCGGAGAATATTGTCGAAGCTGAATTTTCCGGGACCTGTGATAAAAAGTGTCACTGAGAAAAGAACTGCTGCTGCCGCGCTTATGTTGGCTAAAGAGATCTCAAGTCCGGAGATCGCCAGGACGTAAGTAAAGAATGTAGCCGACATAATGGAAATAACGCGGCTGAAAAGACCGAAAACCATTGAAATTCCCATTATAACCATTGCCCAGGAAGCGGAGAAAGAAGTGAAGTCAAGACCTTGAGCAAATGCGCTTGCTACCAACGATATTCCTGCCACACTGCGGAGTAGGAGAAGATTCCTTGATTTCGTTTTGCTCACCTTCTTATTGATTCCAAAAGCGAGATTAATGGATTTTTGAGCGCTGACGTTATAATGTTTCACATCGCGCGAGAATCTACATTCGCGTGCGATACGTTCAAATACTTCTGGATGAAGCGCAGATTTAGCGCTTTGTGCCGGATCTATTGAAATAACGTTGATACTGCTCATAGTGAATCAATTTTAAATTCAGTTTCTATGAAATTATTAATCTCTGGTGAATGGCGCAAGGCCGGAATAAATCACTTTAATGGTTTTATGTATGTGTAACAATGAATGGTTTGAAATTGTTTTGTAAAATTCGTTTTTTTATTAAATTTTTTCAAAAATTGTTTGTAAATTCGCATTATAAAAACATTTTGTTGAATAGAAGATGCTATTTGACACATGAATTAACTTATTACAACCATTTCAAAGTTCCCCTTATTTGTGAGATAGGAATAGGCTAATACCCACTACACTCACAGGAAGGGGTTCGGATAATATTATGGGACGACTCGGTAAATTATATTTCAAATACGGCACTATGGGATCGGCTAAAACCGCGATGCTCCTCACCACTGCATATAACTTCGAAGAACGCAATATGCCTTACCTATGCTTTAAGCCGGTGGTGGATACACGCGACAGTAAGAACGTGATTCGCAGTCGTATAGGTATTGAAAGGGAGTGTGGATGGATTTATCCGGAGACCAATCTTTATGAGGTGATTCATGAGAAGGTGAAGGCCCGACTTCCTCATGCCGAATGGATTCTTGTGGATGAGGCTCAGTTCCTTTCCCCGGATCAGGTGGATCAGCTTGCGATGTTGGTTGATGATTTCGGAATCAATGTGCTATGTTATGGCTTGCGCACGGATTTTCGCACTCATCTATTCGAGGGATCGCGCAGGCTTTTTGAGATTGCAGATTCTATTGATGAAATCAAATCCACTTGTTCCTGCGGACGAAAGACCATCGTGAATGCCCGCATAGACGGTAGAGGAGAGATAATCACTGAGGGGGAAGTGGTGGAAATCGGTGGTAACGACCGATATATGTCTGTTTGCCGAAAGTGCTGGAGAAATAAAAAGATTGAGAGAAGCAATCAGGGAAGACTTCCCCTGTGATTCTCAATCACAATTTCAATTGTGATTTTTGATCTGAACTAAATCATTAAAATTAAAACAACCTTATATCTTGTTCCATGGAAAAAGAGACACGAAAGAAAATTATTGAGATGATACGCCGCGAGGTTGTTCCCGCCATGGGATGCACCGAACCAGTGGCCGTTGCTTTGTGTGTGGCTAAGGCGGTTGAGACTTTGGGTGAGACTCCCGATAATGTCGAACTCGGCCTTAGCGGCAATATAATCAAAAACGCCATGGGTGTCGGTATCCCGGGGACCGGTATGATCGGACTCCCCATTGCCGTGGCTCTGGGCGCTTTGATCGGGAAGTCGGAGTATGGTCTGGAGGTGCTTAAAGATGTTACTCCCGAAGCGCTGGAAAAAGGACGCACTTTCATAAATGAGGGTAGAATCCGTATAAATCATCTTCCCTGCACACCGTCTAACCTTCATATAGAAGTAGTGGCACGTAAAGAGAGGGAAGGAGAAGAAACTCATCAGGCCGAGGCCGTTATCTCCGGTTCACACACTAACTTTATCCTTATCCGAAAGGATGATGACGTGATATATAGAGAAGAGGAGGGGCAAGCGGTCTGCGACAGTGTGGAAGATGTGGAGCTCAATATGGAGATGGTTTATAAATTCGCTACTGAGGCTCCATTGGAAGAGATAGATTTTATTCTGGAAGCGGGGCGTATTAACAAAGCCGCTGCCGATACAGCGCTTTCCGGTGATTACGGTCATTCATTGGGATCTACGATACGTCGCAATGGACGTCATCTTTTTGGAGACACACCTCTCGAACATATTATCTGTCTCACTTCTGCTGCTTGTGATGCCCGGATGGGTGGAGCTCCAATTTCGGTTATGTCGAATTCCGGTAGTGGCAATCAGGGCATCACCTGCACTCTCCCGGTGATATCATACGCAGAAGATATGCAGGCCGATTCGGAGATGACTACCAGGGCTTTGATTCTCAGTCACCTCACAAGCATCTATATCAAGCAGAGTCTTGGTCGGCTCTCCGCACTTTGCGGATGTGTGGTGGCATCGACGGGGGCTTCAGCCGGTCTGGTATATCTTATGGGAGGCGATTTTTCAAGAATATGCGCCGCAATTAAGAATATGGTGGCAAATCTCACCGGTATGATATGCGATGGAGCCAAACCGGCTTGTGCCATGAAGATTTCCTCAGGGGTTTCCACTGCCGTGATGTCGGCTATGCTGGCAATGAATGGCAAATGTGTAACAGAGGCTGAAGGAATTGTAGCTGACGATATTGATCGTACAATACGTAATCTCACAATGATAGGCCGTGATGCCATGCAGGAGACGGACCGACTTGTATTGAAAATAATGGTGGAGAAATAAAACCTTAGAAAAAGATGGGCGGATAAAACCTCCTTGTTCTATTTTATGTTATAACAATGAGATGGAGATCAGTCTCCGTCTCATTGTTCCATTTTATAGACTATATCCGAGTGCTTTATCCTATTCCTTCAGATTGAAAGAAGAAGTAATGTCGCGGATTTTTAAAATCAATGCTAATGAAAGAGAAACCCACCGGTAAATCCCTGAATCATATCATTAAGGAATCAATTATAAAGAATTGGGACCGTATGGCCCTTTCCGACATGGGAGGGATCAATTATCAATACAAAGACCTTGCAGAGCAGATAGCAAAACTCCATATCATTTTCGAAGCCGCCGGTTTGAAGAAAGGCGACCGGGTGGCGATATGCGGTAAAAACTCATCCAACTGGGCGGTAGTGTTCTTATCTTGTCTCACTTCCGGCATTGTTGCAGTGCCTATCCTGCATGAGTTCAAGCCCGAAACAATTCATCATCTCATAAATCATTCCGAAGCCAAACTCCTCTTTGTGGATAAAGCGATATGGGAAAATCTTGATGAGAAAAATCTTCCCGGTCTCACAGGTGCCATATATATCAGCGAATTCGGAATGCCTTTGTCAAGAAATAATAAGCTCACGGATGCAAGAAACAATATCAACGAATATTTCGGTAAGAAATACCCGTATAGTTTCACAAAAGAGGCACTTGACTATTTCCAGGATTCTCCCGAAGATTTGGCTCTTATAAATTATACTGCCGGATCCACAGGTATGTCAAAGGGAGTGATGCTGCCGTTCAGAAGTATTTGGAGCAACATCCGGTTCTGTATCGACAACCTTTCGTGGTTCAAAGCCGGCGACGGCATTGTGAATATGCTTCCGTTGGCTCATCTATACGGTATGACCATCGAGATGCTTCATCCTATCTGCAAGGGATGTCATTGCTATTTCCTCACTCGTCTGCCTTCTCCCAAAGTGATTCTCAATGCTTTCGCAGAGGTGCATCCCAAGCTTATCATCACTGTGCCTCTTGTGATAGAAAAAATAATTAAAAGCAAGGTTTTCCCTGTCATTGAGAAGCCCATGTATAAATTCCTGTTGAAGCTTCCATATGTCGAGGGAATTGTTCTCAAGAAAATTCGTGCCAAACTTATGGCAGCCTTCGGAGGACAACTGCATGAAGTGATAGTGGGAGGTGCCCCCCTTAATGCAGATGTAGAGAAATTCCTTACCCGTATCAACTTCCCTCTCACCGTTGGCTATGGAATGACCGAATGTGGGCCGCTCATCTCTTATTGTGAGTCGGATAAAACAAAACCACATTCCGTAGGTAAAATTGTGGATCGAATGGAGATCCGTGTAGATTCTCCTGATCCTCAGCATATACCGGGGAATCTCCAGGTAAGAGGAATGAATGTTATGCAGGGGTATTATAAGAATGAGAAAGCAACTGCGGAAGTAATGCGCGACGGAGGATGGATGGATACCGGCGATCGCGGCATTGTGGATAAAGACGGATTCATATTTATCCTCGGAAGATCAAAAACGATGATTCTCGGGCCTTCCGGACAAAATATATATCCTGAAGAGATCGAGGCTAAACTCAATAATCTTCCTTTTGTGAATGAATCATTGATCATTGAGAAGGATGGTAATATTGTGGCATTGATTCATCCGGATTTTGATGCAGCCATGAAGGCCGGTCTTGACAGAGAGAAACTTGAAAAGATTATGTCCCAGAATGTGGATGCCCTGAATAAAGAGATTCCGGCTTACTCAAAAGTGAAGAGTTTTAAGATTTTTGAAGAGGAATTCGAGAAAACTCCCAAGAGGAGTATAAAGCGTTTCTTGTATTCTTAACATTTCGAAATATATTTTAACATTTATTGATTCAACTGAGAATCAAAAAAATAAAGAAATAA
>CAMWUJ010000122.1 GCA_947177405.1 uncultured Porphyromonadaceae bacterium
AATAGACGGGAGAACAGGAGATACAGGAGATAAAAATAGACGGGAGAACAGGAGAAAAAAGATCAATCCTCCTCATAACCCCTGCCGGGGTTAGGGTCGCTGATCCCAACCGGTGCTCCTGTAAAAAACTTCCCCGTCAGTTCCTGCCCGTTCAGGCGAAAAAAGTTCCTGCGTACGGACTCATCATAATCCTTACATTGGAATCTTAAAGAATCCGTACGCCGAATTTTTCGGGCTGCGCCCACGCAGATCGAGCAGAATTGGCGCAGAAAATCCTTATCAAAATAAAATTGTGAAATACCGGCTCCATAACCCGGGACGGGTTGCCGTCCAACCCAACCGGGGGTTACGCAAGGCGAAGCCGCTGCTACCCCCGGATCCCTCAAGAGATGACCTCAACCCCTCCGGGGTAAGAATCTCCCGTCCTCCTGTTCTCCTGTCAAAAAATTAATCCTCCTGTCAAAGAAAGCAGAGTCTCCTGTCAAAAAAGTCCTCCTGTCTCCATCAAAAACATGTTTAAAAACATATTCCGCATTTTTCTGCAAAAATTGTTTTGAGATTGAAAAAGTTTATTATAACTTTGCACCCACTAACGACTCCCTCCCCATCCCCTGAAGTCGAAGGGAGCTACGAAGCAAAAGCGCGTTACTTAAGAGATAACCCGGCTCCGAAAATCACCAATCACGTTTTTCAGAACAATTATCCCTCTATCTGCGCCTCTCACTTCTTGATTATCAATCAGTTGAAAGAAATCGCAAAAAAATTTATAAAAAATTTGCTTTTCTTCAGAACTTTTTTATTATCCTTGTGTTTATTATGGCAAAAGGACAATAAAAATACTGAAAATTAAAGGGACTTAACTAAATCGAAAGATAGAAATACATAATACGTCAACCATGACACGACCTACCCTTACAGCCGCTCTTCTGGCAGCGATGTCGATCCTTATTCCCGGTCAGGCTAAAGCCGGCGACGACTTCGCTATAAAGACCAACCTGCTCTACGACGCAGGTCTAAATCCGAACCTCGGCATCGAGTTTGGCCTCGCTCCCAAATGGAGCATGGATATCTCGGGAAACGTCAACGCCTGGACTGTCTCAGGAAAAAGATGGCGCCATTGGGTGGTGCAGCCTGAAGCCAGATACTGGTTCTGCGAACGATTCCAAGGACACTTCCTCGCCCTCCATGCCCTCGGCGGCCAGTATAACGTAGGCGGTATGAAAGACAATATGAAATTCTTCATGCTCGGTTTCGACGACCTTTCCACTCGCCGTTATCAGGGTTGGATGGCAGGCGCAGGCATCGGTTACGGCTACACCTGGATCCTTAACCGTCACTGGAACCTTGAAGCTGAAATCGGCGCCGGCTACATCTGGACCAAAGGTGATGTATATCCTTGCTCCGAATGTGGATCGAAACTCGAATCCGACTGGACCCATTCATATATAGGTCTCACCAAAGCGGCAATCAACCTCGTTTACCTTTTCTAAAAGCTTAGCCCCCTAAAGATATGAAAACAGCAATCTTCACAGCAATTTCAGCTCTCACCCTCGGCTCCTCGCTCACAGCCGCAGCCGACTCTAAGGTGGCTACGCCTTCCGAAATCTCTATCTCCGCTTTCGACCTCCGCAAGACCGGCGACCGCCTTACGGTCGATATGGCTCTCGATGCCTCGAAAGTGAGAATGAAAACCAATCGCGAGATGATTTATACCCCCATGCTCGTGAAAGGAAACGATACGGTAAAGATGAAACCCTTCTCGATCGCCGGCCGCAACCGCTGGTATGCACACGACCGCAGCGACAAGAATTCATCCGAACCTTACGCCTACCGCGCAGGAAAGATCTCCACTCCGATCAATTATAAAGCGGAAGTGCCCTATGCAGAATGGATGGCCGACGCCTCCTTCGAAGTGCAGGAGCAGGAATGTGGATGCTGCGCAAAGCCCGGAGAAAAATTCTCCCGCGATATAGCAAGGGTGGATCTCGTGCCGAAAGCTTTCGAGCCCCAGATGATATATGTCACTCCCAAGGCCGAGGCTATCAAGGAGCGTTCCATCGCCGCCAGAGCATATATCGACTTCCCGGTGAATAAGATCGAGATATATCCCGATTATCGCCAGAACCCTCAGGAGCTGCGCAAGATCCTTAACACTATCGATTCCGTGCGCTCCAACAAAGACCTTACCTTCAAGAGCATCCACATCAAGGGTTTCGCTTCTCCCGAAGGTAGCTACACCAACAACACCCGCCTCGCAAAGGGACGTACCGAAACGCTCGCCAACTATGTGAGGAAACAATATTCGTTCGGCAAGAACATCATCACCACCTCTTTCGAGGCTGAGGACTGGGCCGGACTTGAGGAATACGTGAAGAGCGACGCCGCCAAGCGCACTCTCACCAACATCGACGGTCTCCTCGAGATCATCACCTCTCCGCAATATCGCGGCAAGGACGATGCCCGGGAAGCTGCCATCAAGACAAAATTCCCCAAGGACTATCAGTTCCTGCTCGCCGAAGTTTATCCCGGTCTCCGTCATTCGGACTATGCCGTGAACTTCACCGTGCGTGAATACACTCAGCCCGAGGAGATCATCGAGAAGATGCGCACAGCGCCCCAGGATCTCTCGCTCAACGAGCTCTTCGTGGCCGCCCAGAGCGTGAAGCCCGGAAGCGAAGTATATAACGAGGCCTTCGACCTGGCAGCCAAGATGTTCCCCAACGATCCGGTGGCCAACCTCAACGCCGGTTCGGCAGCTCTCCAGCGCAACGACCTCGTGAGCGCAGCCAAGTATCTGGCGAAAGCCGGCAACAGCGAGGAAGCCGAATACGCACGCGGCGTATTGGCAGCCATGCAGGGAAATATGAAGGAGGCAAGCAGCATCTTCACATCTGTAAAGGGTGTGCCCCAGGCTCAGGCAGCCGAGAAACAGATCAAGGTGATCACTGCCAACAAAGACAAGCACTATAAGCTCATCAACGACAAGTTCTGATCGAGCCCGACCATAAGAAAGAATCCGGCAAACTGCCATCGGCGGCAAGCCGATCCGATAAAAAATACTTTAAAATTAACAATTTATACTTTTAACTCAAAAAGCTCTAACATGAAAAAGATTTATGGATTAGCAGCTCTCGCCGCAGCCATGACGCTCGCAAGCTGCTCCAACGACAACGAACCCAATGTGGTTTCTAATGACCTTACCGGTGTTGGATATTTCAAGGTAAATATCAAGAATCCCGGTGTAGCTACTAAAGCTTCTCACAATAACTTTGTAATCGGTGAAGATGCTGAAAATAAAGCTGAAAAAGCTACTTTCGTTTTCTTCGACGGCAGTGGTAACTATATGGGTATAGCTAAAGATGTAGCTCTTGATGAGGTAGATAAAGAAGCATCAGGGAACATTGAAGAAAAGAATACAAAAATAGTTGAGTTTACTCGCAAAGCCGATAAGACAAACGAGGATGTTAAGAAGGTTATCGCAATCCTCAATCCTACCAGCGCGATTAACTCTGCAGTGGAAAATCAAAGTGAGTCTGCGATTCTTGCACTTCCGATGGCAGAATATGGATCCGCAACAAGTGGTAGCTTCATTATGACTAACTCTGTATATCAGAGTGAGGAAACAGGTAAGCCCATGGTGTATGCGCAGGATTGTGCTGGTGCTATCTACAATGACTACATTACTGCTGCTACAGCAACCGCTAAAGATATCTATGTAGAGCGCGTTGTAGCCCGTGTTGATGGAACTCTTGCAACTGATTTCGGTACATTCAAGAAAGAAGGAGACGACCTCAAGATGGGTGCACAGGTAAAAGTTGATGGCGAACTTACTAATGTAAATGTTGTTCCTCAGGGTTATGAAATCCATAATGCCGCTACTGTATCTCATCTTATCAAAAACGTAGATGGCTTCGATACGACTGCTCCTTTCACTGGTTGGAGTGTAGCCGGCAATTTCCGTTCTCATTGGGCAAATACCTCTTCACTTGCTGCAAATCAGTATGCACACTTCAAGTACAAGGATATCAAAACTCCAGCTGCTGCTAATACAAATGTTAGCTTCACAAAATATGTTCAGGAAAATACCAATGAAAAGGCTAATCCCATCCTTCTCATGACTGCTCAGTTGCAGACAACGGATGGTACCCCGTTGAAGCTTGTTCAGCTCCTCAACAATGGTCTTTACTATACAGAGGATAATGCTAAAGACGCTCTTCTTAGCCTTCTCCAGACTTTGGGCTATCAGGTAAAGACTGAAACAGGAACTCGTGATCTTGATGGTGATGATCTCGACTGGGTTGCAAACGGTGTTCATGACTATGACGGCTACCTTGGTTATGCTAAAGATGACAGCGGTAAAAATATCATCGGTGATGCTGATATCGTAGATAAAGATGGTAAGGCAGTAGAGAATTTCGAGGAATCAGTTCTTAAAGCACAGTGTGGTGCTTACAAATGGACTGACGGTAAGTGCTACTACTACGTAGATGTTAAGAATGGTGATGAAGCAACCGATCAGAAGGGTATCGTTCGTAACCACATCTACAGCATTAATCTCAACTCTGTAGTTGGTCTTGGTACTCCCGTATTCGATCCAGACAATAAGACTATCACTCCTGAAAAGCCTGAAGATCCGACTCCTGATAGCTCTAAGTGGTATTTCAACTGTACAATCAACATCCTTTCTTGGGTAAGCTATACTCAGAATGTAAATTTTGACTAATCAAAGTTAATCCTCCTTTAGCTTGACTAAAGGAAAAACAAATAAAGGTGACGGGGCGTGAAACCCCCGTCACTTACCAGGAAGCCCGGAGATAGCAATATCTCCGTGCCGATTGAACAAGAAAACGAATGGGTGGACGTCTGCTGCGTCTGAGAGAGCACCCGGTCGATTTTAACGCCGCTTGCAACGGCCTACATTTTGTCCGTAGATTTTTCTATCTACCCCCATCCCCTTATACCGGGATGATGGATAAGCCGAGATCATGCACGGCAACCCCTCCGGGGTTGAGTGCAAGGCTACCGGAAAGCCGAGGGTAATCGCCAAGGCGATATAACCCCCGTTTGGGTTAAAAGGCAACCCCTCCGGGGTTAACAGAGACCCGATCCATCAGATCCCGTAGAGGATGACTAACCCCGGAGGGATTCCGTACTACCATAGATCTCGGATCCCGGAGAGGATGACCAACCCCCGGAGGGGTTACCGTACCACCGGACCCCGAGACGGATCAGGGATAGATAGAAAAAAATAGCTTTTTAAGACCGCCAGTCGTCTAAGAGTTAAAACTTTTTAACACTCATTTTGTTATCTTGACAAAGGAGTTTCTGTTAAATTCGTAATTCGGATAGGCATATAATTAGGCCATAGGAATTATGAATCTCGAAATCCCTTAAGATAGTACAATGAAATGTTAGATTGCTCAGACTCTCAGGCGCTTTTTTTATTTCCATAGCTCTCATGGAAAGAGAAATCTTTCTGCGCCAGTTCCCGTCTGTTCCAGCGAAAAAAGTTCCAGCGTACGGACTTATCAGATTCCATTAAAGGAATA
>CAMWUJ010000123.1 GCA_947177405.1 uncultured Porphyromonadaceae bacterium
ATCATTCTTATAATTATAGTCCTGATTATGTAGTAGGAATTGTATCCGATTGGCTGATTCGGCGACTAAGAGTAAATGATTAAATATCGAATTCTTGAAACAAAACGAGTTGCCATTGCTGACAACTCGTTTGTGACAGACGTATCTTTTCATATTTCCGAAGACTGACTCAGCCTCCATCTCCCAGCCACTCATGACTTGCTGCTTCCAATTACAAAATTAGTGAAAATCAGCGATATTCACAACTAAATCAAAGACTTGATGCGTGGAATAAGCAGTATTCGTTCCGAAAAGTGTGTACTTCAGTTAATGCTTACTTTTATGATAATATGCGCTTCATGAAATCACTGCCACTGGAGGTGGTCGGTGATGTGCTTGTCATTGCCGGTGATGTCGGATACCTCGTAGACACGACAATCCCGCATCTAAGATTTTGGAAATGGGCTTCTGAGAAATACCGTCAGGTATTGATGGTGGCAGGTAATCATGAATACTATAACAATGGAGATATTGTATCGCAAGGCGAGAGTTGGCAAAAGATGTTCTTGCCAAATGTCGGTTACTATCACAACAAAGTTGTGATAATAGAGCCCTAATTTTTTAACATATAATGAAATACTACTTAGGAAGCTGTGTAATCCATGTTGCGTTGTTCTTGGCTCCTTGTCTTGTCAACAATCCCTTATCTTTCAGTGTGGCAATAATGCGGTCGACAGTGCGCCTTGAAAGACCACTCTTAGTAGTTATAGAGGCTATTGATATTTTTGGATTTGCCGTTATTAGTTTTACAACTGCCATCTCTTTCAATGTCAATTTTCCAGTAGGTATTTCTGACGTTTTCAAAACGTCATTTTGACGTTTAGAAGATTCCAAAACGTCATTTTGAGGTTTAGCGTCATTCCACCGAATATGTAGATAGCGGTTCTTCAGTTCATTGTTTTCCCCAACAATGAGGTTGCGGAGGAATGAAACGAGATATTCTATAGTTGGCTCAATACCTTTAAGGGCGTTACGATAGTTTGCTCTAACAAGTGCATTGCGGAAATACCATGAATTCTCTTTAAACATATCGTTAGTAGCCGGGATGCCCATTGAGCGGAGATATTTTATCAAGAATACAGCAGTGGTTCGGGTATTACCTTCAGGGAAAGGATGAATCTGCCATATCCCTGAAATAAAACGCGATAGATGTTCGATTATCTGAATTTGTGTCAATCCCTTATATCGGAAACTTCGTTCTTGTTCAAGATCGTATTCAAGGGTTCGCGTCAGGTCCTCAAATGGGCAATAAAGCACAGTCTCCCCGTCAAGCACCCATTCCTTCTTGGTAATGTTGTATTGGCGGAAATCACCGGCATGTTTAATTACCCCTTTAAAAACTCGGCGATGTAGTCCTGCTAATCCCTGTACCGAGAAAGAGAATGAAGGCTCTGATAGAACGCGTACTATATTCTTTGACACCTCGTCAGCTTCCTTAATATCTTCCGGTATCTCACGGGCAGCCTCACTCTGATAATATGTGGAGATTAGCGCATCAACATCATCAATAGAGACCTCTCCCTCAATGTGTTTCTTGGCAGTCTCGATCAAATAGTCAGAAACGCTTAAACCATCGACCTTTTGTAAGCCGATAGCCGTTTGCCACAACTCTGCCCTCTCCTTAGGTTCAGACTCCGTGGCGCGTATATACTGTTCAAATTCCAGATAATTATCTTCGTAAGCCATATTCTCTTATATATTGGCAACTACCGAGAAATCCTCGGTGGTTGATTAACTCAGCTATTTCCATTTTGGAAACAGTTGAATCCTGTCGAAGTTCGCCTCCTGAAAAAATGTTGTTGAGGTACTTGCCTATAGCCGGAATACCCACGTCAAAAAGCTGCGCCATAGCCTTCTGAGTGCACCAGATACTTTTATCCCGGTACACAACCTGCACACCATCCTCCTTTCCCTCAATCTGAAAAATCAGGAACTCCGCCGTACTATTTCGTATCTCAAACCTCCGAATCATATGTAATAACCATACTAATATGACCTTTGAGCAATAGTTATGTAAAGCTTATTAATTATTAAGAGGTAGTTTACTCTTTTCCAGTTCTAATTTGGCAATTCGTTCATCCTCATTATCAGATGGAGGGAATATTGTGAGACTCATTGTATAGTAAAGAATTCTCTTACCCTTGGTAGACATTGGAAACCGTTTTGTGTCTCCAAAATCAATATCAACTAGTAAGTTGACATATTGATTAAAGGTTTCCGAGTCAAAAGAAGTGATACCCGTTCGCTTAATAATCTCAACTAATAATTGCAGTAATGCTTCATATCCAACTGTAGACTGTAGTATATTCTGTGGCTTTGAATCACCATCAAAGTACCAGTAGTTATAAAATTTTGACCTAATCGCACTAAAGAAGTAAAACAGACAGTCAGAAATTAAAAAATCTTGGTTGTTAGCGTAGTAATGGCGAAATGGTAAATATTTTGTACCATTCTGCTTTCTTAGCTCCTTTCTTTTTCTGTATTTATCATTCTCGGATTCACGTAGTGACTCACTTATTAACGCAACTATACTTTTTATCATAGTGGCTTGCGAGAGAGGAGGGCTCATTTTTTTGTCATACTCTCCACCATATAATTTAATTCTATGGTAAAACGGAGATTTAGGATGAGCATTTAGTGCTAGTGTTACTTCTAAGGCCGTTTTATATGGTGTATCCTCAGATGACAGCCCGAATAAACTATAAACGAGGTCTTGTGAAACCCGCTTTTGAGTACGGTTAATTGTGGAGAATATCATTGCGTGATATTCAAGGCTTTTATCAATAAAGAACGAAACGACCAGTTCTATATTTAATAAATTATCAAGTTTAGTTTTTGCATTTAAATTATTGTTTGCAACTTCTTTCTGTAACCGTTCAATAGCCACCTCTATGCCACGGATACGATGTTGACCATCAATTATGGTGACAAAAACGTCCGCGTCGAGGCAGCCATTTTTTGCCAAATTGATTTGATCTACAACTCTCTCATCTAATGCTATTTCTACTATACCATCATGGTTCTGCTGAGATAGGATCATTTGCATGGGTATACCTAAAACTATATTAGTCGGAAAAGTTGCCTCCTGATCATTAATTAAGAAATCCGCAATTTTATTTACACGTGGTGTTTCGACCTTACGTTGGACATGATTATTGTAAATAGGATTTTCATCTTCATCAAATCCTATTATTACTCTTTCTGTATATCTAGTATAGGTAAGGATGTCTTTAATCGATGCCTTGCCTATTAAAAAATCTTGTCCATTTTGATATACGGGGAATCCCTTAATTATTGTCCCATTTACTGCCATGATTCTGTAAGTCTTTTTTGATTTGTGAGTGATATGATTTATCCCCTAGTGAGCTGTTACATGAATTAGCAAGAATCCAGTAACACCAAGAAATTATTGTACAAACTATAGCAACCATAAAATGCCCGTCCCAAAATGCGAAACAGACAGCAATAATTTGTAATATTAGTACAGAAAATGTCATTATAATATGACTCACCTTATAATCACTATGAGGTATGATGTGAAGAAATATAGTAAGAGCAGCTGGAACAGACAATGCGACTGCATATGTCATCATATTCTGTGAAACATATTTTAATGGCTCTCCATTAATATATTGCCACAAGGATAAGAAGACTCCTATTCCACCAAATATTACTACCATAAAAATAAAATATAGCACAAAACTGGGCTCTTTGCAGGGTTCTATACTTTTAAGGTATAAATCTTTTAATACTTCAGAAAAGCTAGGATGTTCCATACTCATTTCCTTTTTGCTATGATAAAACATGGTCTAATGCATTGACATAAATGGGCAATTCTTCATGTTCGATTCCAAAATGTTTATCTATCATAAAATCAACAATCATGTTGCCATCTACAAGTATTATAGGCACCGCACCCGGTTTTATAGAACTATTTTCAGCTTCTTTTGAAAAAGAAGACGTCGTAAAGAAAAGACCTTGTTCATATTCTCCTTGAACTGCACCACGAAATGCGTCAATCTCTTTTCTGCTCACCTTGCCTGTTTCCCAACGTTTGCATTGAAAAGCGACATTCATAAATGCAAGCCCTACTTTTAGTTTCCCGTGTCCGTCAATACCTCCATCACGGCTTTTTTTCGTGACAGTCAAATTATGAAAACCATATTTTTCAAGCAGATTCTTACAAAACAATTCAAAATCATAAGGATTTAGCCTTTTTAATTGTTTAAGAATTTGACATTTAAACTCATCGGTATATTGTCTATGAAGTTCTCTGAGTTTAGTCAGTGGTGTTACATCTTCTTGGTTTTTCTTCTGCTTAATATTTCGATTGGCAAGACCAAATGTGCGACTTCCTTCATCATATGAAAAGAACTTCTTAGAGGACGCAGAGGGATAATCAATACCATAAGCATGGCCTCTAAGTTCAACCCTTAAGACTGACAATGGATCTTGAGCATGGAAATCATATAATGAGTTTTCTATGATTTTTGCATATATTTCCGATACAGATAATGTCCTGTCTGAATGTTTTAGAACTTCTATCGCCGCTTGTGTTATAGTCCGTTCTTGCTTCATATGGAAATTTATTACTTTTCTTTATGGTATTGGACAATTTCAAACAATTCACCTTTAGGCAACTCTTTGATATTAGATACACACTGTCCGTTTTCTAATTTTTCAAGATTTCGCATTGCGCGAGAACCATCCTTTTCGCTTAGCCCAAGGAATTTATAAATTGCTTTGCTATTGTTAAGGTCGTTTATCGGTAAAAGGAACGCAGTCTCACACTCTTGGGAGAAATCAAAATTACCTTGATTATACTCAGAAATACCCTGAGATAAGAGAACGATTGAAACGCCATAAGAACGAATCTTTCGTAAAAGAACCTCCAATATTTCTAATGATTTTTTCTCGCGGAAAAGATCATGTGCCTCGTCGATCATAAGAACATAGCGCATGCTCCTGTTTCCGTCAACAACCTCAGTCCCCCCCATATTAGTGAATACATTAAAGATGTAATTTATTATTAGAAAGATTGAAGTAAAACGTACCGTGCTATCCAGTTCCCCCGATAACGAGAAGTAGTAGTTGTTATTTAGGAAGATACTTGGATCATTGACTTTAGACGCAAAAAGTTCATACTCGCTGAGTCGTTCCATAATCTCAGTGAGTGTGTCACGAGTATCTCCAACTGCATCGAGAACGAGATCGTAAATTTCTTTTAAGGAAGGATGTTTGC
>CAMWUJ010000124.1 GCA_947177405.1 uncultured Porphyromonadaceae bacterium
GCCATATCGTATGCCTCCTGCTGATTTGAAGGCTCAAGAGCCGGAATCATTGCAAAATCTGCATAAAAACGCGAATCCTGTTCGTTTTGAGAAGAATGCATTGATGGATCATCAGCAGCCACAACAAGAAGACCGCCGTTTGCACCGGTCATTCCTGAATTTACGAATGGATCAGCAGCCACATTTAATCCTACATGTTTCATTGATGTGATGGCTCTCTTTCCACAATATGACATTCCCAATGCTTCTTCGACTGCAGTTTTCTCATTCGAAGACCAATGGGAATGAATGTTACGCTCCTTTGTTATAGGACTTTCCTGGATGAACTCCATAATTTCAGTCGAAGGTGTACCCGGATAGGCGTATGCACCTGAAAGTCCGGCATGGAGGGCTCCTAAGGCGAGAGCCTCATCTCCTAATAAAAGATGTTTCGTTTTCATGGTTATTGATTTATGGATCTTTCTTATTTTTCACATCCATTATTTCCGTTTTATTTTAATTATCTCTAATTTTTACATAGGCAATAAAAATGACAATCATCAGATGCCTAATCGTAAAAAGTTGATTAATTTAAAGATAATAATAAATTTTATCTCTGTCTTCAGAAATAATGGAAGTTCAATTGCAAATATAATATTTTTATGCTAATTTTACAAAAACATTAAATATTTTATTCCTTTTAATACTTTTCTATTTTCGATTCATAAATTGAAGTCGTCGGGATACTTTTAAGACTGTATAATGAATTCAGACAGCTTCATTAGATTTTTGAAATAGAACCTAAAATCATTAACTATGAGGAAATTATTCTTATTTTTTTCCGTCATCCTAAGCGTACTGGCAAGTTATGGTGCGGGAAATGTCGATTGGTCGTATAAACTGATCGGTGACAACACACAGGATCCTTCTCTGGAAATTACAGCCCGTATTGAAAGAGGATTTCATCTCTACGCATTTGATAATCCTGCAATGGGTGCCAACCCATTGGTCATGACATTTGAAGTCGAGGGTTGTAAGCTTGTAGGGAAGCCCACACCCAACAAAGCATACTCGAAAGAGTATAATGATATCTTCGGAGTTGAGGAACATTTTTGGTCCGGTTCTGTGACTTTTGTTCAGAAACTTAAAGCCACCGCACCTACTTTCACTGCCAAAGTTGAAATCCAAGGACAGGTATGTAACGATGGAAGTTGCGTACAGGTATTCGGTTCCCACAAGTTTGAGGGTAAATCTCCGGTAGCTGCCAAAGAAGATCCAAAAGATAAAGGGAAAGAAAAAGAGTCCGAGAATGTAGAAGCTCAACAAGACGAAGCCGCTCAGACCACTGAAGAAAAAGCGGAGGAAGTAGCGGAGATGGTTGATTCCCTACAGTCGTCCAATGGCGGACTTGTTCCGGGAGTAAATCTTTCAGATGCTGACACATCCGATTGGTGGGCCAATGTGGAAGCTGAATTCAAGGTTTTCGAAGAGAACCCCGAACAGCAGAGCCGTTCTCTATGGTATATATTCATCGCCGGTTTCCTCGGCGGTCTCATTGCTCTTGTCACTCCATGCGTATGGCCGATGATTCCAATGACTGTCAGCTTCTTCCTGAAACAGAATAAGACAAGAAAAAAATCTATCGCAGCTGCTGTCACCTATGGCGTATCAATCATAGTAATTTATGTATTGTTGGGACTTTTAGTGACTGTGATATTCGGAGCATCCGCTCTTAATGAATTGGCCACATCAGCCGGATTCAACATTGCATTCTTCCTTCTTCTTGTTCTTTTCGCCATTTCATTCATGGGTGGTTTTGAAATCACTCTGCCTTCTTCATGGAGCAACAAGATGGATTCAAAAGTTGATTCCACAACAGGATATCTGAGCATCTTCTTTATGGCATTCACTCTTGCTTTGGTATCGTTCTCCTGCACCGGACCTATCATTGGAACACTTCTTGTAGAGGCCGCTGCGACTTCCAACTTCATATCTCCTGCAGTGGGAATGGCCGGCTTCTCAATAGCTCTTGCACTCCCCTTTACTCTATTTGCTATCTTCCCCACAATCCTTAAATCGGTTCCTAAAAGTGGTGGTTGGATGAACACTGTAAAAGTTGTGCTTGGTTTCCTTGAGCTTGCTCTCGCCCTTAAATTCCTGTCGGTGGCCGATCTCGCATACGGATGGAGAATCCTCGACCGTGAGGTATTCATTTCTCTTTGGATTGTTATTTTCGGCCTTCTTGGAGTTTATCTTCTTGGAAAAATCACCTTCCCTCATGATTCCAAATTGGAGAAGATAAGTGTGCCCCGTTTCATGCTTGCCTGTATCTCTTTAGCGTTTGCAGTGTATATGATTCCCGGTTTATGGGGTGCACCTCTGAAGAGTATCAGTGCTTTTGCACCTCCTGTTTCAACCCAGGATTTCAATCTATATGACGGAAGTGTGCATGCCTCCTCTTCCGACTATGAGGAAGGTATGAGAATGGCACGCGATCTGAGAAAACCGGTCATGATAGACTTTTCTGGTTATGGTTGCGTGAACTGTCGCAAAATGGAGGCCGCCGTATGGACAAATCCGGAGGTGAAATCCATAATCGAAAACGACTACGTCCTGATCACTCTCATGGTTGACGACAAAAAGCCTTTGCCCTCTCCCATAAAAGTGACAGAAAAAGATGGCACTGAAAGAACCTTGAGAACATATGGTGACAAGTGGAGTTATCTTGAAAGAACTAAATTCGGAGCGAATGCCCAGCCCTATTATGTGCTGGTAGATAATAATGGTAAACCAATCGCCAAGCCTTATAGCTATGATGAGAATGTGACTAAATACCTGCAATTCCTTCGTTCCGGTCTTGAAAGATATAAATCCTTGAATAAATGAAAATAACCATATCAAATATCTTAAAAGCAGGGGGCAAAATAATTTGTCCCTTGCTCTTTTTTATCCCGTCCCTTTACGCTTTTTCTTCTGAGATTCCATCCGCTCAGCAAGCATCGGATCATGAAGAAAAGTATGAGGCCTTGATAGATTCTGCCGATAGATATGCCGCAATAAAAAACTGGACCAAGGCTGAATTATTCACTCTTGAAGCTATCCGACTCCAACCAGCAAAAAAGACGAACTGGCTTCTATGGGCTAATCTGGGAGAAATAAGGACAAATCTCGAACGGGATGATGATGCAATTGAAGCCTATAACATTGCTCTCACTCTACATCCCAAATCTCAAAAAACTTTAATGGGAAGAGCACGATTGCTAATATTAAATAAAAGAGTGAAAGAAGCATTACCCGACCTTACCACTCTGCTGACAAATGATTCGACACTTGAATGGCCACGAATCATGAGAGGTTTCATTCTTCTGGACAAAGGTCTTACCAAAGAGGCTGCTGTTGATTTCTCTATTCTAAATCGTCTCTATCCGGATAACAACAGAGGATATTATGGTCTCGGAATGGCAGCTCAGATGGAAGGAAGGAATGATAAAGCTATAGAAATGTTTTCAAAGACAATTGAAATAGAACCAGAGGAAGAAGCATACCTTCGTCTGATATCCCTGCTTGCAGATGAAGGAAAACTTATGGAAGCCTCCGACAGATTGCGTGAAGCCATGAAACAATTTCCCAGGAATGGAAATATGTTCCTGCTGCGGGCATATCTGCATAAATTGAATTTTCAGAATGACGAGGCGGAAATAGCCCTGAAATTAGCAAATGAATATCATGCTGATCCTCACCTTTTTGAAATATTTTTTCCTAAAATAACGAAACAAGAAAGGAAGAAATGAGATTTTTTTCGTAATTTTGCGCACCCTTTCCTCTTCTTTATTTTTATTTACAATGGAAAAGCTTTCTTTGCATATTGAATACTTGTTGCTCCATCACGATTGTGTGATCATACCCGATTTAGGTGCCTTTATATCCATTTATAAAGCTCCTGCATTTGACTATGACAAGGGTATTCTCACTCCTCCTTCAAAAGAAATCAGATTCAATCAGGCCTTAAGGTCGGACGACGGACTGCTTGCCAATTCTTATGCGAGAAAATATTGTATCCCTTATAGGGAAGGATCTGAGATGCTGGCTAAAACAGTAGCTGAGCTTGGGGCAACTTTAGCTAACGAAGGAGAAATCACTTTCGGACGGATAGGTATCTTGAAAAAGGAGGAGGAAGGAACAATTGTGTTCTATCCATTCAAAACCAGTTCTCGTATTTCTGCCGAAACAGGCCTCTTACCCACTCCATTCTCAAAATCAATAAAAAGAGAAGAGAAAACAGACTCCTGGCATTATGCAGAGACAGGTAATGCAGAAAAAAACTTTACAAACAGCACAAAATTTCTGGCTTCAATAAATTCTGATGAAGGCAATTCACAACCGAATCTTAAGATAGAAAAAGAAGAGAATGAAGGAAATGTGGATTTAGAGAAATTCAAAAAAATGGATTTCTCAAGTAATTATTATATTCCACTTAATAAAAAAGCCACTAAAATCTCTGCATGTGCTGTTTTGCTCCTGATTATGGTTTTAAGCTGGTTTATTCCACGTCCGGAAGTAGATTCTCCTGAAGAGAGAGCCTCAGTGCTCCCAATCGACAAAGTGATAGATTCTGCAGTTGGATATACAAATGATAAGCCTATAATCAATAAAACTCCTGATGCGCCTCTTGCTCCGGAGACTCAAAAAACTGAATATTCAATCATTCCGGATTCCGCAACCGGTAAAAGCTATTATCTTATAGTGGCCACCTGCACTTCTCTCCCTGAAGCAACGAAATGGGTAGATTCAAATAAAAAATATGGATATCACCTGGATATTCTCGAATCCAAAAAGCTATTCAGGGTTTCTGCATTCTCTTCCTCCAGTCGCCAGACTCTTGTGGATACCATGCGTTCAGAAAAATTCAGGACATCGTTTTCCTCCTCCTGGGTATGGAAAAAATAATCTTTCATAAGTGCTTTAGAAACACGAGATAACAAAAATAAGGCTAAAAAATACTAAAAAAATTAGCCGTAAAACTTGCACAGTTCAGAAAAAAGTTATAACTTTGCACTCGCAATCGGGAAACAAACAACGATTGAAACTGAAACGCGAAAATAGCTCAGTTGGTAGAGCACGACCTTGCCAAGGTCGGGGTCGCGGGTTCGAGTCCCGTTTTTCGCTCCAAAAGAACTTTGAAATATTAGTGTGTAGTTCATAAAACTGCGAAAATAGCTCAGTTGGTAGAGCACGACCTTGCCAAGGTCGGGGTCGC
>CAMWUJ010000125.1 GCA_947177405.1 uncultured Porphyromonadaceae bacterium
TTTTTACTTTCTTTATCTGCTTGTTTCTGTTAATGGGTTGAAAATAAGATTTTTCATAATGATAAATATATTGACTTTTTTATTGTGTATTTTATATGCGGGATGTCTGCCTCCGGAATTTGCTTTTATTTCTGTAAGATAAAATTCTGAGATTGTATGATAAATTAAAGGGGATATGTGAAAAAATAAAGAGGATATTGAAATTTTCAATATCCTCTTGACCGTTCTTTTATTTTCCTTTCTTATTTGATGAAGCTTTTCACTACCTTATTACCCTGACGCATGATGTAGAGTCCGTTGGTCGGATTATTCACGCGGCGCCCTTGAAGATCGTAATATTCGATGGGAGCGTTGGCATCAAATGTGATATCGTTTACTCCGGCCGGATCATGATCAACGAAGAGTGTGAGGGTATAATCTTTGCCTCCGAATGTACATTCGAAATCACATTCTGCCTTTATGCCGAGAGTCTCGGGATCTTGATCCGCACTATACATTCCGGAGATTTCAAGCTCCATATCGGTGTCCTTTCCTCCTGTGAGGCTGCCTGTCTTAGTTTTGGATTGTCCTACGGCGATAAAGTCGCATTGTCCGTTTATTGCGCACCACTGCACATTCACTTGAGCGCCTACTGTCCAGTCAGCATCAAGTTCAGGAATACTTTCTCCCGATTTGAGAGTGACAGTGCCTGAGAAGGCTCCGCTTTCGTCAGTTTTAATCGAGAAGTGAGGATTCACCATATATTGAAATATCTGATCTTCGTAGAAGCGGGAGATATCTACCCGGCTGCCGGAGGCAACCTCTTCACCGTTGATATAAAAATGGAGGTCAGCATTTGCGCTGAAAGCAGCTAATCCGGCTGCAGCAATGAGCATGTAGAATTTTTTCATAGATATTTATTTAAGTTTATAAATTTCATTATTAGCTTTCTTTTCACATGAAAGACTTGGAGTGCAAATGTAATATTTTTTTCTTAAATAAATCCCTTTTTCCTTAATTAAAAATAAAAAAAGGAGATAAGTGCATTTACACTCATCTCCTCGTATTATGACAGTGGAATTATCAGAGCATCATTTTGCGAGTTATGATTCCGTTTTTAGTTTTCACTACCACGATTGCAACACCCTTATAGTCGGCAGTCTCGCAGGTGACGATTCCTTCGCCTGCGGCGCGACCAATCATTGTGCCGTCGAGGCTGAATACGTTCACCTCTGCTTCCTCAGGAGTGCTTACCACGATATTGCTTCCATCGTTGGCAATGCGGATTGCTCCGAGATCAGCGTTCACGTCATCTATGCCGGCAGCATAGATTGCCTGACGGTCGGCATTGAGAACAAGTCCTGTCTCAGCATCGATGAGCATTACTACAGCGTTGCAGTAGCCCGGCTGGAGGATACGGTTGGTGGTAGGAGTTGACATCTCACCTGAGTAAACTTCTCCACCGCGTATAGAGGCGGGAACGAATCCGCCTGTGCCGTTGACGGTTGTGCCTTCCCATGTGCGTACCACATCATTGAAGGTGTATCGGTTGGAAGCGTTGCCGTAAAGACCTCCCTTGCCCCATTCGCCAAGCATGGGATTCTCAGTCATGTAGAGGTTATTGTCCTGGTTTCCTACAAGCTGATTCTCTGTTATGACAAGAAGCACGTTTACATTGGCATTCTCCATGTCGAGAGCATACTTGATATCGAATGTGGTGTTGAAGTTCTTGCCGTCGAAGGTAGCCGAAGTAATGTTGATATCGGCAGGAGCGTAGGAATTAAGCTCTTCTGCCACATAGTCGTACCAGAGACCGTTGTTCTTATATACATAGGAGAAATCCTCAAGGGTCTTCATCGGGCTTACGATCGGACCTCGGTCGATGCGAGCAGAAGGAGCAGCGTTCATTCCGAGGAACTGGTTCATTGAAGCGGCTTTCGGAGTGTTGAACGTATCACCGGTGTAGCAGTGATATTCAAGAGGAATTACTTGATTCTTGAAATCTTTCTCGATATATTCGAGTGCTATGATTCCGAGCGGACAGTTGGGACAACCCTGACCGGTCATCTTTTCCAACACCACCTTGCGGGTAGTGGAGAGAGCGAGATCCTGAACGTTGCCTGTCACCTGGTTTTCGAGGTCACCGAGCTTAAAGTCGATGGTGTATTCGTTCACCTTGCCGACAGTAAGAGGAAGCTGCTGCGGGAACTTGAATTCAAGTTCATATCCTTCAGCCATCTCGATATCCGGATCGCTGATCTTGCTTATCTCTTTGCCTGTTCCATCGAGCAGACGAAGTTCATAACCCTTGTAAGTGTCAGCCTTGCTGGTCATGGTGATGATACCGGAGACAGAAATCTGATCTTGTTTCACTACAGATGCAGGAGTGAGGTTGATGAATGAATATTTGATATCGCGTCTCACCTCTACATCCTCGATAAAGATAGCCGATTTGTTGCGGTTCTGGTTAACGAATGCTATATATACAGTCTTGCCGGCATACTTGTCGAGCTTGATAGTATTCTCTTTCCAATCTCCTGCGAGGAGATCTTCATTTTGACCGGGAGTCTGCACTTCCTCATAAACAAGGTCAGAATCATATCGGAAATGATCCATAATATTATCGGTAAGTGCAGTGATAATATCGTCGGTAGTATAGACATAAACTTTCAGCACATCACCGGAGTTATGATAGCTCTGCGATTTGAACGAGAGCACCGCAGTATCATCATTGATAAATAGCTGGTTGGTAATCATCCAGTCGTCGGAAGCGCCCGGGTTGGTAAACATTGAGTGAGCCACTGCCGCCATGTCTGTGGAATATACGTCATCACGGGCAGTCCACCAGGGAAGTTCGGCAGTGAAGCCCCAGCTCTGCATCTCGTCGTTAGGCTCATTGAGGTCGCCGTCCCAGAGCATCCACTTCTCACCCGATAGGCCGCTGTCGAAGTCATCAAAGAAAATCTGTGCACCTATAGAGGGCTCGGGGATATAAGATCCTTCGTAGGATATTGTGATCTCGGCATTGGGATCGGCACCGGAGATATCGGCTACTGCGTTAGGCTCGATCACGATATCATATTTAGAACCTTTAGCAAGACGCTGCTCCATTACGGGGAACACGGAAAGTACGCGTCCGTTGATTGAACCATTGAGCTGACAAACACGTTCACGAGAACCATCCTCGCTCACACGATAGAGATACATCATACCCGGATTTTTCTCCACGGGAGCCACCTCGGCATCAAAAGTGATCGAAACCGGGTTTGACTGAGAATTGATGCGTGAGATAGTAGTTCCTGCAGCCGGAGTCACACTTACCATTGATACCGGAGCCTGAGGACGGCCGGTATAGTTCACACGGATCTCTGCATTCTGTCGGGGAGCGTCGCCTGCCACGTTACATACTCCGGCCGGGATAACTACAGAGTATTTCTTGCCAACATCCAGACGGCGGTTGCGGAAAGTGATTGAAAGATAGCGTGCATCGCCGGGATCCTTGCCGATATTGATGGAATTGGCCACCACATTGCCATCCTCATCAATAAGCTGGGCTGCGTTATAAGCACCGGTGACATCAATCTGACGTTCGAACATCACCTTCACCTCGCTGAGAACAGCGAAAGCTGCATTGTTGACAGGACTAACTGCATAATTGGCAAGAAGATTGACACGGGGAGCCACATCAGCGAACGATTCCGGAAGTTCAAGCACATAAGTGTCGTAGGGGTCATTGGAATAGTCGGCTGCAAGAAGCACCAGACCGTTCTTGGAGGCTGATGCAAAAGTGCCGCTCAAACCGTAGTTATCCTGCGAGACTTCTCCTTGCCAGTCAACACCCCATACCTGCTTGAGCAGAGTTTTGGTATCATACCAGTATTTACCCACAAGGGCTGACCAGTCGCGGATTGGGGTTCCTACGGGAGAGGAGGCATACACCACCCCGTTGCCATCTACACCACCGAAAAGCATACCATGAGATTCGCCGAGTATTTCGACTTTGCCGGTTTCCAGGTCGAGAGAATATATCGCATCTGTTTCTTCAGTGGTATATGCCGGACCTACGATAGACTTTCCGTCGGGAGAGAACACACCGCCCTCAAGATAGGCATAACCGGGATATTTGGGCTCGAAAGTATATTTTGTCTTGGTGCTGAGACCTGATTTGGTGACATTATATCCGATACCTTCCCAGTCTTTTTTCTCCATGTCATACATGAATGTCCAGGCCTCACCGGCGTATGAGAAACAAACAAGACCGATGAATTTCTTTCCATCGGGGGAGAGGTCAACCGATCGTATCTGCTGAATATCCTGCAGGGTACCAAACATTGAAATAGGCATCGGAATATTATTGGGAGTGATATCCACAGGGGTCTCTCCTGTAAGATCCCACAGTGCGATGGATTCTGACCATCCATCAGCAGTGGTCACAGTTCCGATTGCATATTTTCCATCAGGAGTGATATGAGTCACTCTACCGGCAGGAAATTTGTTATTGGAATTGTAGGAAAGAATCGACCATTCCCCTTTGTCGGCATACCATAGGGCCGGAGCACCTTTATACTGACCGGCAACAATCTTGCCATCATCCGTAACGTCGCAACCCATCATACAGGCTACGGTGTTTTCCTCACCCGGCTTATAAAGCCAGGTCATCTTTTTATTCTTCACGTCGTATAAACGTGGGTAAGAGTATCCGATAGGGTCAATGGGACTTTTCGCGTAGCCTACGGCCCATTGCCCATTGTCAGATACCCGGTCAAGATGACCGCTGCGCTGAGCATCGTTCAATTTGGTAAACGTGGGTTTATCCGCAGCCAGCATAGCGCAAGGTGATACCATTGCGCCGGCTAAAAGGAATAACCCTAAAGTCTTCATCTTCATCATTAATTAAGTTGTTAGGTTTCAGGTTTTAGACCTCATTCAATAAAATCTGTTAATACCGGAGTCGCAGATGTGCCTCGGATATCGCTCTGAAGATTCAGGAGCATAGCGGGCTATGTGACTGAATCAAAGAGCGATAGACGAGGTGCAGCTGCGAACCTCAGCTATTTTTAATTTCGTTATCTCTTAATTATTTTAATAAAGCCCTCATTTCAATATTTTAAAATTACCTTTGGCTCGGCTCTTGGGGGCTCAAATCTCCTTTTGCATCAGTCACAACTCGGAGGTTGCTCCTTCTGCAAAAGAAGATTTTAGCTC
>CAMWUJ010000126.1 GCA_947177405.1 uncultured Porphyromonadaceae bacterium
TCTGCTCCCTGATATGCGACCCTGCATTAACATTTTTTGTTGGATGGAGTCTAATCCACGGCAGTCGGCATGTCGGCCGATTCCGGGGCATGGTAAGTGTCGATATGGCGATGTTTCTTCGCCTCGTAGATTTCGGAAAGGCGGAAGAAGATACCTGTCTCCTCCACATCCCCGAACTCATGGTTGATTGCCGTGCCGAACATCCTCATCGTAGGCGATAGCGCCATGTAGGCGTTCACCAGAGGTGGTATATTCTTTCCCTGCTCGCGAATCTTATGGTTGAGGATGCGTAGATCTTCCTTGAAATTATCACCGGTGAAGTTTGCTTGCACTGCCGGATCGTCGGCCCGGGTGTGAAGGGGATCTATTGGCTCCACGAGCCGGTCGGGATCAGGGAAATGCTTATGGAGGAAGCCCAGAAGCAGGTCGCGGCTTTCAGCTCCATAGCTGGGATACATGGTGAATTTGCCAAACAGATATTCTATCTGGGGATATTTCACCGTAAGGGCACCCAGACCATCCCAGAGGTTATCGAGTGCATAGATTGCTTTGGGTCCGGCCTTGGTGGTCTGGTATTCCAGGGTTACGAACGACCGGCCCAACTCTATGGTGCGCGGGAGAAATTCCTTTACAAAGCGTTCGGAAAACCGAAACATGTGCGATACCGCGATATTGGGAACACCCTCGCGAATCTCCATGTCCTCGCCAAGCAGAAACCTGTAGCCACCGATAATCTCGCGAGCCTGCGGATTCCATACAATCATCTGCCGGCAGGGACGATCCATCGTGTCGAATTCATCGATGTCACACTCCTTTCCGGTGCCTCCTCCTCCATCGCGGAAGGCGATCTCACGGAGTCGCCCTATCTCACGCATGGTGTTGGGTGCATTGAAGGCATCCACCACGTAGATCTCGTTGTCACCCTTGTTAGTGGTGCGCAGAAGACGGTCCGGGGTGAGTTCCTTGATGATTAGCTCTGGATCCACTTTCTCTATGATCGGCTGCATGCTGTATGGTTTTCTCTTTTTGGAAAATTTTAAAAGCAATTGATTGCAAAATTAATAAATTGTCGGAAGATTGCAAAATGTTCAGTAATATTACCCCCTTTTACCAAGCGAATAAACTTCTTGCCGACATCGTTGTCTAAATAATAACGATAATATCACTATGACATAACTTTGCCACAAAACGAAACGACAATGAAAAAATCAACCCATAGAATTCGCTCCGGCCTCATCTTTTTTCTTCCTTTGCTGATCCTTTCCTTGATGGGAGGGGGATGTGAGAAGCGGTCGGGAGATGAGGCCCGTGCCGAGGATGTGGCTCCGGTGCCCGATTATTATTCTTTGATACGGTCGGCCGATAAGCTCATTCTCTCTGAAATGACCATCAACAAGATGGCCACCGTGGAAGATCTCGGTCTCAATCAGGCAAAAGGATCGAAGCAGACCATGGATGCCATACTCAATCTTTTCAAGATCGGCACCCGTAAAGGGGCATATTCCTATAATACTTATCTGCGGGCATATATCGACCTCTCCGAGTTAACCCCCGGGGACGTGGAGGTGGATACGGCGGCACGCCTGATCCGGGTGTCGCTTCCTGAGATTCGCACCGAGTTTGCCGGCCGCGATGTGGAGGTGAGAGAGGATCATTACCGTGTCACGGGATTGCGCACAAATATCGGAGCCGATGAACGTGCCCGCGTGAAGGAGGCCATGAATGAGGCTCTGCGCAAGGAGGTGGAGGAACGTGCCGGATTCCGCGACCGGCTTACTGCCTCTGCACGTGAGAAAGCGTTGGCATACTTCACTGCTTTTGCCGCCGAGAATGGCTACACTGCCGAAATCAAGTTTAAATAGAGAATGAAGTATGATGAATATAGCTAAAACTATAAAATGGACTGTTCTCCTTTTAGTGGTGGTTGGCATTGGGGCGGCCGCCATTTGGTTCACACGTCCTGCCGAGGAGACGCCGGTAGCCACAATGGAGGAAGCCAAGATAATCGATGTGCGCCCGATGGTGAAACTCTGTTCGGTGGAGGTGTACGAGGATGTACCTGTGAAAGGAAGTATCGGTTCACGACATATTTTCGCACGGGCATCGCTTCGGGGTTCCATCACCTTCGATCTTGAAAAAATCCGGCAGCAGTGGAGTGGAGACACCTTGGTAGTGGTGCTTCCTCCCGAGATAATCGACATATATGAATCCACCGAACCGGGATCCTACAAAGTGATCGATACATGGAACGACAAGTTTCTGCGCTCATCCAACTTCACCACCGACGAGGAGAACCGTATCAAGCGGCTTGCTGTGGATCAATGGCGTAAGAGTATTTACAAACGTGGATATGTGCGTCGAGCCCGTAAGGAAGCCATATCTAATCTCGGCAATATGCTTGCGCCATTTGCAGCCGGTAAAGAGGTGAGGATAGTGGATCCGTCGCCCGAAGGCTATCCTGACGGTGTCCCCGAATCATCGACCTCTCCTTCGGGAACAGCAGCCGACTCAGCCACCTCCATAACATATTGAAAAGAGGAGGAAAGAGTAGGAAAAAGAAATAAAAAAGAAAAAAATGTCTTAAAATTTGGCAGAACGAAAAAAAAGATATAACTTTGCAGAGCAAAAGAGCCGGAGACGGTCTTAAGCAAAGGAGAGATGGCAGAGTGGTCGATCGCGGCGGTCTTGAAAACCGTTGAGGGTAACACCTCCGGGGGTTCGAATCCCTCTCTCTCCGCCAATAAAGCCTGCTTAGCAGGCTTTTGTTGTTTTAACACCTCTTGTTTAGGGTGTGATAAAAGGGTGTCATATTAATAATTGGTTTCCTATGGAAAGCCTGGTTATAAAGAAGTTTGGACCAATATTAGATGTAAATCTCACCCCAATCAAGCGTTTCAACATCTTCATTGGAGAGTCGGGTAGCGGGAAAAGCACCATAATGAAGGTTTTGGCGATGATGAGATGGATTTATAAGATGTGCTGTGTGAGGACATATTTAAAAAATTCCGGTATTCCAACTCCATTTCGTTTCAGAGCTGATACTATTTTGGGAACTAATGGCCTTAAATCTTTTTTGCATCCGGAGTCAGAAATTTTATATCGGAATGGGGAGTTTGAGATAATAATTAATAATGGACGACTTATACTCCCTAAAAAAAATGTTGAAAAAGAGGATTTGACACTTTATAAAATTTCCTATATATCCGATAAGCGTGTTCTTATTCCTGATGTGGCAGCCGGTAATGTAGCATTGCGGCACAATATGTTTTATCTTGAGGAGACCTTTCTCAATTTTCAGAAGGCACTGGATGTGATGCCGGATACCGATATGAGTTATCTTGGTGTTAAAATGAATGTAAAAAAAACTAATGCCGGGAGAAAAGTCTTCCTAAGTTCATCAAATGCAGAACATAGTTTTACCAACCTTCCTCTGACGAGTGCTTCTTCGGGTATGCAGAGCAGCGTGGCCTTGCATTATATTATGCACTACTTTTCCAGCCATTACGATATAGTTAATTCAATGAATTCAACTATTGTAAGGTTTTTAGCATCAGGTGATATATTGTCAAAATTTTCTGCCACTTCTGATATCGGAAAGTTTCCTAATCGTCGCATCACGGTGCATATTGAGGAGCCGGAGCTAAGCCTTTTCCCATCTAATCAATGGGGCCTGATGAAATATCTCATAGGAGAATGTTTGAAATCAGTCCATGCCCCCATAGATTTAACAATTGCCACTCATAGCCCGTATATTCTCACTGCGTTAAATGTTATGATGTTGGCTAAAAAGGCATCTGAAAAAGATTCGGATGCCTTTACGTCTTTAGATGAGTATTGCCCTCTTCTTGATATAAATGAGGTTGGAGCTTGGAGTGTTGTCGCCGGTCGATGTGAAAGTCTGCTCAATGAAGAATTAGGTATGATTGATGGGACATATCTTGACACCACATCCGATTTATATGAAGATCTCATTCTTCGTTTAAATGACATTGTGTATGGTTGATTATGCTGTCGATAGAAGCGCCAGATTAGAAGCAGCCGGCTTTTTCCCTGATTTAGGGTGGAAGAAAAGAACTAATGTATCTGTCTCTGAGAACGGGAAGACCTATCGAGCAGCAGTAGCCGAAGGACTTAAAAGCGCTGTATTCCAAATTGATGGACAAATCATAAGAGATGGTGCTAAATGTGATAAGTATCTGGCGGTAGTTGAAGATAAGGAGAGTAATGCCAAAGGGATGGCGGTATTTATTGAGTTAAAGGGTAAAGATGTGTCGCATGCCATCGATCAACTTGAGGTAACCTTAAAGTCTCGGCTGTTTCTTCCTCTTCCACAGAAGTCTGATTTGGTTCGTGCGCGAATTGTTACAGCCGGATGCAGACCTAAAAGCAGTTCCAAATTAAAGCTTGAGGAGGTGCGGAAGAGATTTAAGATCCTTTATAATACTGAACTGAGGGTGCTAAAAAATTTGCAAAGCGATACCACAATTGCTATTTGAATTCTCCTTTCCTATGAGGTCTTACATCTGGTTATAGGCATCGAATATCTGGCCGTTAAGAATGATACCTTCTTTCGGGGGCAGGGATGTCCGAACAAAGAAATCCATTCGATTGCTGAGTTCTTTTATCTGAATATCATGTTCGGAAAGCCTGTGATCAATCCGGCTTTCCATGTGCATCAACCGCTGATTGATACTGTAACCTCTAAGTAGATATTCCTTCAACACCTTATTAGCCCACTGACGGAATTGAGTGCCTCTTTTCGATTTGACACGATATCCAACGGATATAATAACATCTAAGGAATATAGTTTAACAGGCTTGTCAGAATTTGTAATGTGCAGAAAATGCACATTGCTTTTTTCATCAATCTCCTTTTCTTTAAAAATATTATTTATATGGCGAGTAATTACAGTTCGATCTCTCTCAAATAGTTCAGACATCTGCTGCTGTGTCAACCACACAGTCTCATTCTCCAGACGGACCTCAAGCTTAACGGTTGAATCCGGCTGGTAAAGTATGATTTCATTGTCTTGCGACGAAGTATCATGTGCGATAGGGGATATTCTTGTTTAATGCAAAATTAACAAAAATTGAGATATATAAATCT
>CAMWUJ010000127.1 GCA_947177405.1 uncultured Porphyromonadaceae bacterium
TCTGCTCCCTGATATGCGACCCTGCATTAACATTTTTTGTTGGATGGAGTCTAAACCAACCCTAATTTCAAATTTTAGACAATGTGCCGGTGTCGGAAATGACACCGGCTTTTTTATTATCTATAATAGTTTTTTATTCCCGTGCGTTATATGGGTATGAGCGCAGATACAATATCAAATTCCAAAGAGGCGTCCCCGAAACTTGAAAAATTATGGAACGCTAACTATATTAAGGTGATGATCAGCAATTTCATGCTCTTCTTTGCCTTTTATCTCCTCACTCCCCTGCTTCCGATCTATCTTGATCATCAGTTTAAAGCCGACAAAGATATGATAGGATTGGTATTGTCGGGATATGTAGTCGCAACCTTCTTAGTCCGACCCTTCAGTGGATTCATTGTGGATAGTTTCGACCGTAAGAAAGTTCTCATGCTCTGCTTCCTCACTTTCTTTATCTGCTTCAGCGGATACATCGGAGCAGGCACTCTCCTGATGTTCGCGATAATACGCACGCTTCACGGTCTCCCATTCGGAGCCGCCACTGTAGCGAATTCCACAGTTGCCATAGATGTGCTCCCATCCTCGCGACGCAACGAGGGGATAGGATTCTACGGACTGAGCAACAACCTGGCTATGGCGATTGCACCATCGGTGGGAATCTATATTTATTCCGCTACAGACAACTTCCCTCTTCTCTTCTGGATATCCCTTATAATAGCCCTTTTAGGATTTATCTCCTCGACTTCGGTGAAGCTGAAAAAACGCCCGCTGAAAACCAATAAGCCAAAGCTTGATCTTGATCACTTCTTCCTTACAAAGGCATGGCTTATGGCAGTAAACATCTCTCTTTTCGGACTTTGCTGGGGTGTGATGAGTAACTATGTGGCCATCTACGGTCAGAAAGAATTGGGTATCACCGATGGCACCGGAATCTTTTTCGCCATCCTTTCAGGCGGTCTGGTGCTTTCGCGGCTCACAGGAGTAAAGGCACTGCGTCAGGGAAAACTTACGAGGAATTGCGCGCAGGGAGTTTTACTTTCCACCATCGGGTTCACCCTCTTTGCTCTCGCAATAAATCAGTGGACATATTATTGCTCGGCTCTTCTTATCGGCCTGGGAAATGGCAGGATGTATCCGGCCTTCCTAAATATGTTTATTAAAGTGGCTCGCAACGATCAGCGAGGCACGGCAAACTCCTCAATCCTGATATCCTGGGACCTGGGAATGGGGATAGGTATTCTCGTAGGAGGCGTAGTGGCGGAATATTTCTCTTTCGCCACCGCCTTCTGGATCACTGCCGCAATGCAAGGCTTCGGCGCACTCCTATTTCTGGTGGCAACCCGCAAGTTCTATCTCGCGCGCAAAATCAGAGATTGAAAGATAATCAAAAATAGTTAAATAGATAAAAGATAGTTAAATAGATAAAGGGATCTCTTCTCTCCGAATGAGAAGGATCCCTTTCAATTTTTTTAATTATTCAATTATCACATCAGATATGGATTGGTATTTTTTTCGCGTCCTATTGTGGTAGCCGGACCGTGTCCGGGATATACAACGGTAGAATCCGGAAGAGTGAACAATCCTTTCTTTATGGCTTCCACCAATGTACGCATGTCTCCTCCGGGAAGATCAGTCCTACCTATGGAATTGGAGAAAAGAGCATCACCGGTGATCACGAAGCCATCCTTCTCATCATAGAGGGCAATGCTTCCCGGAGAATGACCCGGAACATGTATCACCTTCAATTCGCCTGTGCCTACCTTTATCACATCACCGGCCTCCAGATAGGTATCTATGCTAATATCATCTACCTTATTATTAAGGCCAAACTGCATTGCCTGCTGACGAAGACGTGTCCCTAAGAATTCATCATCCTTATGCGCCAAGAAAGGAACATTGTATTTCTTCTTTGCATATTCCACCCCGATTGCATGATCGATATGCAGATGAGTGTCGATAATGTTGGTCACCTTAAGGTCATAACGATCTATGAAATTTTCCAAAGCCTCCTCCTCATCGGAATCAAACATACCGGGGTCAATAATCACACAATCGCGGGTCACGGGGTCATATACCACATACGTATTGATACCGAAAAGCGAAAATTCGAATTTTGCTATTTTCATAATTATCTTTTCATTCTTTATTACTACCTTTGTAAACAAAAACAAAATAGAAAAAGATGAATCAATCTCTTATTATAGAAAAATATTTTCCCAATCTATCGGATCGCCAGAAAGAGCAATTTGCCATCATGCTTGAGAAATATCCTGAATGGAATGATAAAATCAATGTGATTTCGCGCAAGGATATCGACAATCTGGAAATTAATCATCTCCTCCACTCTTTGGCTCTTTCAAAGTTTATAGAATTCACTCCGGGTTCGACGGTGATGGATCTTGGCTGCGGAGGCGGTCTGCCGGGTCTTCCGTTAGCAGTGATGTTCCCCGAAGTGAAATTCCATCTCATCGACCGGACAGGGAAAAAGATTCTTGTGGCACAGGAGGTTGCCAAGGCCTGTGGTCTTGAGAACGTGACATTCCAACATGGTGATGTAGCCGAATGTAAGGATAAGTTTGATTTTGTGGTGAGCCGCGCTGTGATGCCGCAGAATGACCTCTATAAACTGGCCCGCAAAAATATAAGGAATGAACAACGCAATGCACTCCCAAACGGACTGATCACCCTCAAGGGAGGCGATCTTACAAATGAGATGAAAGGACTTCCTGCAGGTGAGACAGTGGATCTGTCACAATACTTTGCCGAACCTTTCTTCACCACAAAGAAGATAGCCTATACTCCAATTAATTAAGTCATCATTAAGATTTATAACTTGCAAAAACTGCAATTTTTTCTTAATTTTGCAAAGATAAAGGAAAATTACTCATTAGATTAAAATATATGGAATTAGAAGGTAAAGTGATTCAGGACCTGGGAATTCAGTCAGGAACTTCAAGAGCCGGCAACCCCTGGGCCAAGAAAGAGGTAATAATAGAGACTTTCGGCACTTATCCCAAAAAAGTGAAACTCACCATATTCGGCGAGCAAAGAATGAACAGCTGCCCCGCAGAGGTAGGGATGTCATATAGATTCAATATCGAGGTTGAGAGCCGCGAATATAACGAAAGATGGTACACGGATGTCAATGCCTTCTCCTCCATGCCCATAGATGGATCCATTTCTGCTCCTGCTCCTGCTGCCGCTCCTTTCAGCCCGCAGCCTATGGCAGCCGCCGCTCCCGCTACTTCCATTCCCCCCACAGCTCCCGCTGATCCTTTCGGATCAAGCGATTCCGACGATCTCCCTTTCTGATAGGTTAACGACAATAATGTATAAATGAGCCGTAAAATAGATTTTTTACGGCTCACTTAGTATATGAAGAAGATACCTATGATCTTTTAATCAGACAACCCCACGACGAGCAACTCTCATCCCCGGAGGGGATTAACTTTGGTTAGACGAGGTTGGACGATCCAACCCGGGACGGGTTGCCTTTTAACCAAACCGGGGGTTTCATCGCCTCCGGCGATTACCCCCCGGCACCACGATTGCGTCTGCCTCAACCCTGGAAGGTTCTAGTGGTCGGTTGAGCCTTTAGACTGTTTTAGTTTGGATTTAAGGCTCTTAACTTCTCTGGACAATCTTTTATTTTCGCTTTGCAAAATCTTGACTTGCTCGTATTGATACTTCATCAATTCATTCAAGATAGCCATCTTGGATTCTCTCATGCCCATTTTATTATTCAGGGCATATATCTTTATCAATAGAGAAACTATCAGTGTCAGATATAGCATTACCTTGATTCCGTTGACACTGGTGGATATGAAATGCGAAAAGCTCAGTTCCTGCTTAAGAAATTTGAAAAATACTTCGATGCTCCATCGTCTTCGGTAAGCGATGACAATATCCATTGCCTGTGCTTCCATATTATTGGTAATGAGGATCATCTCAGGGTCATAATGTCTCTTGTGTCTGCGTGAACCTTTTGGATTCTTTGGACGGGGATTTTTAAACCGGACCTTGATGATGCGGTACTCTTGGCTTTCATCCCATTTGTTACTGTTCTTCGCTCTTAGATAGCTTATGTAGTCATCAGTGATTTCCACTTCATTATCTCCCTTTACAGAGTCATTCTCTATCAGGTCTTCTATACATTCGGTAGCGCGAGTCTTCATAAGCCTTCCCACGAAGCAAACATTCTTTTCTTGGGAATGATCAGCTATTGTCTTGAAATCATCTACGTCCTTAAGTCCACGGTCAAATACATAGAACTCAGACATATCCTTGCGTTTGCGCAAACTCTCATGCACAACTTTGCTTATGGGCGCATTGTCTGCTGAATATGTCGGTTTTGTGAATACGCGCGCCGCCGTCACATCCAGGCCATTATAAGCCATGGTGTACTTGAGCTGACGACGATCTCCCGCAACACCCTTTTTGATGCCTGTGCTGAAACCTTTCTTGAGTTTATTAGCTGTCTCTGCCACTATGGTGCTGTCAATACGGGTCACACTCATATCGTTCAAATATTCATCCGGCACCAGAGCCCGAAATTTATTGGCCAATAGGTCGTAGCTCTTCTCAAAAAAAGGTATTTTGATTTTGTCAAGACGCTCACTTAAAGAAGAATGACTTATCTGTTCAAAACTGTATTTTTGAAGCACCGGAATCTCTGAAAATACCGGCAGGGCATTCTCCGTCGATATGAGTCGTTGGCTGACCTGGGAAGAGGAGAGCATTGCCCATATACAGTCAACCATTAGGTTTACGCCTTTGATCTTCTTGGCCCTACGATCCACCTCAGTTTCTGTGGCTATTTCATTGATTTCTTCAAAAGGAAATTGTCGTATTATTGATACGGCTGATAGATGCCTGTTTTGTGCTGATTTCATGTGCTTTTTATTATATAACACATGGCACTTTTATCTTGTTGGTACTATTCCGACCACTAGAACCT
>CAMWUJ010000128.1 GCA_947177405.1 uncultured Porphyromonadaceae bacterium
ATTCCCCTTAATCTCCTTATTCCCCTTAATTTCCTTATTCACCTTATTCGTTTAGAATTATTTCGAATCAGTATCCGCGCTTTTTCTTTCTTAAATTGTAAAGGCGTTCTGTGAAACCTCCTGAGTTTAGAAAATCCTCTGACTTTTTTTGTATAAATTTATAGAGGAGATAATCTTCCTGATTGAGTAATATAATCGCTATATTTGCAATAGTTTGCGGTGGACGAGCGGCAATGAGCTTCATATAATAGTCCGCGTCGTTATGCGTTGATCCTATTTTTCTCATTGTTTCAAATTCGATTTCTCCCTTTTGCCATTGCTTATGTCCTCTTGTTTTCAGATAATCTTCAAAATCCTCCAACAACTCTTTAAAGCTGGCTTTGGAAACATTAAGAAGTTTAAGTTCCGTTTTATTTGAAGTGGGAGAAGCGGAGACACCCTCAACAATATTTTGTTTGCCACTTCTGGCAGCTTGCACCATCTGGTCGATAGTACGATCTCCTTTATTAAGGAAGTGTTCGCAAAAAAAGAATGTGATTTGGTAAATCACATCTGCCTTTTTATAGCAAATAAGATTTTTATAGTCTCCTGCCTCGGGAATTAGTTCTGACATAATGAAGTTGTTTAAACTTATTTACGAATGTTAATATGAGATTATTTTTACCTTCTTTTATTAACTCTTGCGGATCTTTTTGGCTGCTTTCGCCTCTCTCATCGGCACCAACCGGGAGGTTGCTGCCTCTTCGAGAGTCAAAATCAGTTCAAAAATCTCTCGCAATTGTTAATAAAAAATAAGTTTAAACAACTTCAATATTAAATTGTCTTAATCTTACAATATCGATGCTAAGTTAATCATTTAATTTGGATTAGCATTAGATTTCGAGCAAAAAATAATAAGGAAATTAAGAGAAGAGGGTTTAAGGAGCTTAGAGTACTTAAGGAGCTTAAGGAATTTAAAGGGCTTAATGGACTTAAAGGGCTTAAGGGGAAAATTCATCCCCTTATTACCCTTATTCCCCTTAATTCCCTTATCCCCCTTTTTCCCTTAGAATATAGCTGCTATTATTTCATCCGAAATCATTACTCCTGATTCGGAAAGGATAAGAGAATTTTTCGAGATAATCAAATCTCCCGATTTGATGAAGCGAGCTGCTTTTTTCTCCAATATCTTTCGCTCTTTTTCTCCGAATCTATACTGAAATTCTTTCATATTAAGCCCCTCACAAGTGCGGAGTCGTGTCATGACCATTTCTTCACGTAATTCTTCATCAGAAAGAATTTCTTTCCCTTTCTCAACCTTCCCCCCTTCCTTTATATATAAGGAAAGATCCGCAGGATTAAAACTTCTGATCCTTTCCCCGTCATAGCTGTGAGCTCCCGGGCCGAGCCCCACATAAGGAAAACCTTTCCAATAATTGGAGTTATGTCGCGAACGCCTTCCGAGCAGTGAATAATTGGATATCTCATATCTCTCATATCCTGCCTCCCGGAGACAGTGATTCAGCATCCTGAACATCTCCACACTATCTTCTTCAGGCAGCTCCTCGATTTTTCCGATGTCGCGAAGGCGAGTCAATGCCGTCCGCTCCTCGTACATCAACGAGTAAGCGGAAATATGTTCAGGTCGCATCTCGATAATCCCTGATATAGTCTTCTCAAACGATTCCATCGTCTGTCCGGGCAGACCAAACATCACATCCAAAGAGATATTAGAAAAATGCTTCCTCAAGATCTCATAGGCTTCACGTGCTTTAGCTGCATCATGTCTCCGGCCGATACTTCGCAGCTCCTCATCGCACAACGACTGGACTCCCATGCTGATACGATCCACACCGGCCAATACCCATCCCCGAGCTTTCTCTTCGGTCACATCATCGGGATTCACCTCAATAGTAAATTCTTTAAGCCGCTCCACCCCGATCATTTTTCTGAGGCGTGAAATCAGAGATACAGGAGCCAAAGAGGGGGTGCCGCCTCCTATATATAAGGTGGAGATCTCCCCTGCAGAAAGTTTTTCTGAATGAAATTCGGCTTCCAGAGCATTTCCGAACCTTTCCCAATCAGCAAGCCGGTCGCCTACACTGTAAAAATCACAATAAATACATTTGCGCCTGCAGAAAGGGATGTGTATATAGATTCCTAATTCTTCTTTCTGACTCATTTTATCGGTTTTGATGACTACTTGAGGTGTTTTTACTAAATTTCGCGCTACAAATTTAATGATTTATCACAATTTTCTTCAAAATATGTTGCACAACATATAAATTTTTATCTTATATAATAGATTTTTTTATTAATTTTCCAACGTCTTAGAAAAATCTCATTTTCTCTCCTTAAATATAATCTCCTCTCCCTCGCTCTTCCCTCTCCCTTCTTCTCTCCCTACCCTCTCTCCTCATTCTCATCAATTATATTTTAAATGTCTCCCCACCCCGCCGGGATGGACACAGGAGACAATTGTTAACCCATAAAATCTTTGCCGCATGAAGATTTACAAGACCAATGAAATCAAGAACATTGCCCTTTTAGGATCCAAGGGCTCCGGAAAAACCACACTCGCTGAATCCATGATCTACGAGTGTGGAGTTATAAAACGTCGCGGAACAATCGATGCAGGAAACACCGTCTCCGATTATTTCCCTGTGGAGAAGGAATATGGCTACTCCGTGTTTTCAACCGTATTCAATGCTGAATTCAACGGAAAGAAGCTCAATATAATCGATTGCCCGGGAGCCGATGATTTTGTGGGCAACGCATATACCGCACTCGGCGTCTGCGACATGGGTCTTATCCTTATCGATACTCAATATGGAGTGGAAGTGGGCACTCAGAACATTTTCCGCACCACCGAAAAACTCAAGAAACCCGTGATCTTCGCGCTCAACCAGATGGATGGCGAGAAAGCGGACTATGACAACGTGATGGAACAGCTCCGCGAGACTTTCGGCCCGCGCGTGGTTCAGATTCAATATCCCCTCGAATGTGGTCCCGGCTTCAAGAGCATGATCGACGTGCTCCTCATGAAGAAATATGAATGGGGACCCGACGGTGGCACTCCCACAGTGACCGACATACCGGCCGACCAGATGGAGAAGGCTCGCGAGCTCAACCAGAAACTCGTGGAGGCCGCTGCTGAAAACGATGAGACTCTTATGGAGAAATTCTTCGGCGACGAACCCCTCACAGAGGATGAGCTCCGTATGGGTATCCGCAAAGGTCTGATCGACCGATCCATCTTCCCGGTGGTAGTGCTCAGCGCCGCCAAGGATATGGGTGTGCGCCGCCTGATGGAATTCCTCGGCAATGTATGTCCGTTCGTGGATGATATGCCTGCTCCTGAAACCATCAACGGTGTGGAAGTGAAACCCGACGCCAACGGGCCGCTCTCCGTATTCTTCTTCAAGACTTCCGTAGAGCCTCATATCGGTGAGGTATCCTATTTCAAAGTAATGAGCGGCACTCTCAAGGCCGGTGATGATCTCGACAATGTATCCCGTGGCGGTAAAGAACGCCTCCAGCAGATTTTCACAGTATGCGGTCAGCTCCGCACTCCTATCGATTGTCTCGAAGCCGGTGACATCGGAGCTGCAGTGAAACTCAAGGATGTGCGCACCGGTAACACTCTGGATGCCAAAGGTTGTGAATATCAGTTTGACTTCATCAAATATCCCGCGCCTAAATACACCCGTGCCATCCGCCCTGTGAATGAGAGCGATGCCGAAAAACTCGCAGGTATCCTCACCCGTATGCATGAGGAAGATCCCACATGGATCATCGAGCAGTCGAAAGAACTGAAACAGACTCTTGTGAAAGGTCAAGGCGAATTCCACCTCCGCACTCTGAAATGGCGCATCGAGAATAATGAGAAACTACCCGTGATCTTCGAAGAGCAGAAGATTCCTTATCGCGAAACCATTACCAAAGCCGCCCGTGCCGACTATCGCCACAAGAAACAATCCGGTGGTTCAGGTCAGTTTGGTGAAGTGCATCTCATCATCGAGCCCTATACTGAGGGTATGCCCGAGCCTGAGAGCTACAAGTTTGGCAACCAGGAATTCAAACTCAACGTGCGCGACAAGCAGGAGATTCCTCTCGACTGGGGTGGTAAACTGGTGGTATATAACTGTATCGTGGGCGGTGCGATCGACGCACGCTTCATTCCTGCCATCGTCAAGGGTCTTATGGACCGCATGGAGCAAGGACCGCTCACCGGTTCTTATGCCCGCGATGTGCGCGTGATGATATACGACGGAAAGATGCACCCGGTTGATTCAAATGAAATCTCATTCCGTCTTGCCGGCCGCAACGCATTCTCCCAGGCTTTCCGTGAGGCTAATCCCAAGATTCTTGAACCTATCTATGATGTGGAAGTGCTCACTCCGAGCGACTCTATGGGAGACGTGATGAGCGATCTGCAGGGTCGCCGAGGCATCATCATGGGTATGGAATCCGAGCATGGTCTTGAGAAGATCAATGCCAAGGTGCCTCTCAAGGAGATGGCTTCATATTCCACTTCCCTCAGCTCAATCACCGGAGGCCGAAGCGGCTTCTCCATGGCTTTTGCAAGCTATGAACTTGTGCCGGGAGATGTGCAGGAGAAACTCCTCAAGGAATATGCCGCAACCCAGAACGACGACTGATGAAATTCTGATGTAAGACTCCATCCAATAAAAAATGTTAAATGCAGGGCGGCCTATTTGACTCGTCATCTCAGATTTAAGAAG
>CAMWUJ010000129.1 GCA_947177405.1 uncultured Porphyromonadaceae bacterium
TTACCGGTTATTCTATTTTACCATTTTTTGTGGATGCAAAATTACCGATTACACCATTATACCTATGCCTTCAGATGCACCAAAATCAAAGTCACAATCTAAGTCGGTTGTTATACCACCATTACCCGATGGATTCATGGGAGCAAGGATAGCACCCCACGACCTTGACCGCTATCAGAGAGGGGAGGCTATATGTGCCTATATCTGCAATCCGGATGATATTGTCGGCAAGCATTATTGGATATGGTATGACTTTAAGACTGGTCAACCCCGCTGCGAATTAACACCGCCACCCGCTGACCGTTATATCCCCGATGTGTTCCGCCAGCAGACCGCTTCATCTAAAGTGGCCTCAACCGCACAATCTCAGGGAGCCGGAATTACTCTGTCATCGCCTTCTTTCAGAGCCGGAATACAAGACGATCAAGGTTTTGCTTCAGCAGACAGAATATCATATGATTTCAAACTGTGGTTGAGCCGTCATCCCGGTCTCAGCATTGACGAGACCCTTCACCGCTACCGAGACGAACAGAAAGCCAAGCAGAGCAGAAACAGCTCCAAACTTTAGATCCCATTAGTGGTATTGAATAAATCTTTTGGTTCCATTTTTTTGAAATCAAAAGATTTATCAGTATCTTAGCATGAAAATAACTTTTTCGATGCAATAATATTCAGTCATTTGGATAATAATGGTTTTAAAATGTGTGTCGATTGTGCCAATAAACAATTTATTGATTCCAATATTAATGGAAGAGCTGTATATTATTGCGCTCTAGTTGATGGAATTGTTCGTAAAGGTATTGTTTATGATTCTACTGATGCATCTGCTTGTATAAAATGGTATTTGTTTAAGCCAGTTGATAAAAACTTCTCATAATTAATCGTCTCCTCATATGGGGATGTATTTCGGGGAACAGAATGCCGAAAACCGTATACATAGAATGATTTCAATCGAATTCTCGAATACTATATGCTAATATTTAGATGATCTTTGCTTTAAAAGCATCTTGATACGGAAGCATTTGTATTTATAGTCTCGCTTGACAATTTCGAGGAAGTCTACTGCGGTAAGTAGGATAGTGAAGAAGACTTAGCCAGTAATTATCGAAGATTGCTACGACATTGAAAGAAGGATGGAACGCGCCGCCAACTACTTCGACCATGCTCATACGCTTGCGAGCTGTTTTGGGATTACCGCATATGCTTAAACGGCCAATTGTTCTGCCACGTCTACCCCCTCACTCTCTCCTCCCCAAAGGGTCTTTTCGAAAGAAAGGCACTATCATTTTTGATTTATTTTAAAGACTTCGAGTGATTTAGTATTTAATTGCTTAATTCTCTCACACAAATTTTCATATTCCAAATTTCCATACCCAAATTTATCCCATCTAAGTCTATTTGATAGTTTGTAATCATTTAGTTCATTTAGCAGATTTTCATAGTTATTTTTTTCATCAAAATAACGTTCAAAAAAGTTTGTTATGAGAAACGCATAATGATTTTCTTTCGAGTAAAGTTTTCGTGCTATTTCCTTACCACTATTAATTAGGTCATCATCAATCTTATCATAATCATTGTCGTCTTTGCTTCGTCCGACACAAGCATAATAATCCCTTTTAACGCCTAATGGTATTAAGCTTCTTATATATTCATCGTCAGTATCTATTTCCTTATACTCTGTAATATGAAAATGGTCATCCCTCCCAGGTCGACTTTGAAAATATCCACTATTACCACATCTATATGAAGCAAGAATATTTTCAAGAGAAAAAGAGGTCACATAATCATTGATTCGTTGAATCTCTTTTGAAAGATCCTCGATTGATAAGTATTTAAAAGATGATTTGTGTAGAGAATAAAGAACCATAAATAATGCTTCTTCTTTCCCTTTTAGAACTTTATAAAATAATTCTAAGCTATGCTCTCTGGATTTCTTATATGGGAAATTAATACAACAATAGTCAAATCTCCAAGGATAGTGTATTTCCCAATATGGTAGTACTTTACATTTCCTTCTTTCTTTTTCTATTCCGTTAGATGATTCTGCATATAGAAAAGGTAGTTCATCTAATGGAATAATACTAACCGCATATCCCAACGGATCATTTAAGCTTATAAAAGCCACAGGAGTGCCGTCTTCTAATATATAATCTGCAGACTTTTTGAATGTAAAATACAATCTGACGGAGTCTTCTGAGTATAGCCATCCAAAATCTGATCGTTCCTTACATTCACATATTATGCCAAGACGAATCTTATCACAACTATCCATATATTTTTTTGCAAAGGTACGAAAATTTCCTGACATTCCGCATCTTTTCTCTGCTTATTATTCAGCCCTATTATTCAGCGGTAACTTGTATCAAATTTTATCAATTCTTACTCATTGAACAATAAAGACAACTATGGACTTGTTATAAGTAATATCTGTAATGGTCATTTATATAGATCAAAGATAATCACAATGCTTATACATCCAACACATCGTAAAATTGTAGCTCTCTTTAAAGAACATGTCGCTTCCGGAAAACATTTAGAGATTATTCAACAGGACATGGATGATTTTCATCAATTGATCCAACGTACTCAAAAAGCAATGGAACGACATAAAGGAATTTATAGAATACTACTAAGGATCATGAACCGTAGTAAAACTGGGACAGGGTATTTGGAGAGTGATTTGTTGGTCATAAGCCATATTGAGAAAGCCTTTGCTCGTGCCGAGAGGAAGAGACTTGATATCACAATAAGAAATGCTATTTTAATACCTATTCTTTCAAAATTATTAAGATGGATTGATCATACGGAAAAGGAAAGAGATGAATAGGTAAGATTGGTGTTAGGCTCTTGGTGGATACCATAGGTGGTGTTAAAAAAATTATTTAACAATTTGACGTGGTGACCCAGTAGAGAATTAGGCTGAGGTCACCACATTTGACTCGGTCAAGCCTCGTCGGGCTAAAGGTTTTACTGCTCGATTATGGGTAAAGTCTGTTAAAGTTTGCCCTTCTTGGAGCGGAGGGGCGTGGTGAATGACGGCGAATGATGACGAATGATAATAAATTAGATATTGATAATCAACATATTACAATATCAGCGCTATAGATATGTGTATCCCGCAACACGCATAACGCACGATAATTCAATAAATTAGAGTGGGTGTGGTGACTAATGTGGTGACTTGGAGTGGTATTATTGAAAGAAAGACCGCTAACTCATTGAGAATTAGCGGTCTTCTGTGGTGTCACCAGGAATCGAACCGGGGACACAAGGATTTTCAGAACTCTGCTAACTCAATCTAACGGGCTGCTCCTCAGTGAGTTAATATTATGTTTAATTATGTGCTTACAGTTTTGCTTGCAGTTTGATTTTTGCTTGTAGTTTTACGTATTTTTAAGTTGCGCCAACTCGGCCTTGAGTGCTTGTATTTCCGAGCGCATTGCCGCCTTGTCTTCGAGCAAATCTTCGACCTGCTTACGCAAAACACCAATGGTCTCATCTTTGGCTTTTACCAAGTCTTGACATTCTTTTATCTTCTTTTCTTCCATCTCGCTTAATGCTGAAAGTGTCGCTTCTTTTTGTGGAAATGGAACCTCACCACCATTGTATATAGGCCCAAAAAAAGAAGTAGGATTATGATGTCCTTGAACCACGTAGTCGCGGAACATCTGAACATCGAAGTTTTCATCGTAGAAGACGTATGGGGGCACCTCCAAAATTTCAGCTATCTTCTCGAATGTATCCATTTTGGTCTTACCGCTCCGACCCATCAAGTGGATTGCCTGAGTGGTAATTTGAGCTTTGGCTGCAAGCTGCTCTATTGTCAGCCCTTTTATTGCTGCCAAATCCTTGATTAATTTGAGGTTAGCCATTTTTGGTCTCCTTTCTGATAAATAAAAAGTGTAAAGTTTCAGTAATTTTTAATAGAAAGTATTGCTTTGCTATTGAAAATTATTATTATCTTTGCACCCACAAAGGTATAAAAAAAATCCCACCTATGCAACCAAATGCGACAAAATCTTACCTCAAAGAGGCGATTTTAGACATGAACGTTGGTGAGGTTCTTTCTTTACCAATTGAAAAAACCGTCAACGTTAGAGCCTGTGCCTCACAAGTTGGACTTTCCAACTGTCGGAAATATCGCACATCAACACACCCGGACGAGCGTGTTGTGAAAGTTGTGCGAGTTAAGTAAATTACCACTTTGTTAAAATAAAGTAAAACTATGCAGGAAAACAAGCAGACTCTCCGTATTGACCCAAAGAAATACTACACAGTTTCGGAAGCAGCAAAGATAATAGGAGTACACCGCTCTACGGTGTGGCGTTGGGTTAAAGCCTTACGTTTACGCGGACGCACAAGAGCAGTAAACAATCGTATGGAGTTCCTCGGCTCTGAGTTGGAGAAACTTTTCAAGCACATTTGAAAGTATGAGAAGGCAAACCTCCATAACAAACGAGATTAAGCATGCCGAGGCGCAACAGCTTAACGCTTTCCTTGACACTCTTGATTATCGAGAAAGGGTCGAATTCGTAACCTCTGTTGTGCAGCGCGTTGGTATCAAGCGGCAAACCTTTATGAATTGGAAGGCTATGGCTTGTCGTATTCCAGAACGTGCTAAGGAGATTATTGAAGACGAAGCCGGAGACCTTATTTTTCATAACTCTATTCCCT
>CAMWUJ010000130.1 GCA_947177405.1 uncultured Porphyromonadaceae bacterium
TTCCCTCGATCAACGACCTTCCCGAAGGTGCTGAGCTCGGAACATACACACAGCGTTTCCGCGTTACTCCCGACTGAGAAAAGAAACAACGTATCCACCGGCAATCACCGGTGATTCGGATAAACGATAATAATACTTTTCTGACCATTTAAAAAACGATTCATTTTTCAACACAGTGCAACTATACATTCAGACATGTTTTCCATAACTCATCATGGGTTATAGTATTAATCTCAACAATCAACAGGTTTGCAAACACTTTTTATTTCGTTCAATTGATTCTGGAAAGAAATCACTTTCATAGCTGAAAACGATGTGAACAGTCTATCGATAAAGACTAAAAAAAGGATGACCGGGAGGCCATCCTTTTTTCTTTATTAGAAATCATCCTTTTATGGTTGATACTCTTCTGTATAATCCAATACGCCGGAAATAGTTACATTTGACTTATATACCACTCCACCATACGTTTTCCCGGTGTGTTTCTGTGCTTCAAGATATTTAACCTTCAACGCAGAAAGATCAACTCTTATTGAGAATTCATTTTCTTCTCCATTGGGACCGGTTGTAGATCCGTCAAGAGAAATCTGCTGACTTGATGCGCTGCAATTGAACATTTTCAATTTATATCCATCCATAATGGAGGATCCGGTGGGAGGATTGTTTGAAATTTCCCAGTTAGATAGTATGAGTCCACTCAACGGCAGCCCTAAAGTGAGGTACCTCTTTCCTCCCATAGTCATCAACATCAGAATTGATGGGACCTCATATTTACTGGTAAAATTTTCCTCGGGCTTAGAAGGATATACAGTCTTACCTGCAAATTCAAGATTCCCTTTAAATACTACGAAATCACCTATCGTTTTCTGCTTCACCACCAAGGTCTTTTCCTGAGTTTTTCCCTCGGGGGAAGTGGCTGTAACTGTCACTGTAGTTTCTCTATCTTCTTTGCTTGACGAGACATTGACCACCAGCATATTCTCTTTCTCTTGCTTCACTTTACACCATGAGTCACCACTCACTGCTTTCCATGTCCAATCTTCTGAAGGGAGAGTAACCTCCACTTTATCGCTTCCTCCCGCTTCTGAGAAAGATAGAGACGATGCCGAAAGCTCAAGATCCCCCTCAATGCGGAATTGTACTCCGGGGGATTCATAAGTGACTCCCATAACAGTTGCATAAGCAGTAGCCACATAGGTCTCTCCCTTCTTTAGCCCGGAGAAAGTATAGGGGGTGTATCCGTCAAGCGTCACAGAAGCTTTGTCCACCTGGCTACCATTATGGTAGAGATAATAACCTGTAACCGTGAAACGACCGTCATAATCTGTGAAATTACCGCATACCGTCGCACTCTGATCCTTAACCGAAACGAGGCGTATCGATGGCTTATACTTCCTTGACTCATCGAATATCTCAATTGAGGCTGTTTGCGACTCAACTCCCATCTGATAATATGAATTGGCAGTATTTAAGATAAAATCATCAGAAAGGTCGCTTTCTTGTTCACTATTGTAAGGAAATACATCACGATAACAAGCTGCGGCTACTTTATAAATATTGTAAGCCTTCTTAGAGTCGTTGAGGATCTCTACTTCACTGATAATTTTATTAACTTGATTAAAGAATATCTTTTCTCCAAACTTCTGCTGAAACTCAAGCTCGTTGTTGGAATATAGTTGACTTTCAATCATGGGCATTGTAAAGTCGTTCATAGCCTGGAAATAAAGTTTTATAGCCCACGGCCATTTTCCTTTTGAAGCCACACTCAAAGCTTTTGATAAGGGCCGTATAATATCCTTCATCACCAACTCACGAGCGAAATCCATATCATCTCCACGGGTATCCGGAGCATCCCCCTTCGACTGAACATCCGCATCAATCACCTCCACCGACCGGATATCGAAAGTCTTATCCCGTTTTGAATAGGTTCCCGAGGATACAGTCAATTCATTCCCATCTTTTGAAATCAGCAGAGCCTCAGGATTTAAAACCGGATTGAAAGGATTATCCACAAGCACTGTCATTCCGTTTGATGATGCACTCATCAATACCGAAGCCTGTGCCTCTGAATTCAAATAGTGAAACACCATCGTTTCCGGATTCGAATGATCGTAGAGCTCGGTGCATGTCTCATATCCATCAGAAATTGTGAGACGAGGAATCACACCATCCTCCTCCGTCACACCCGGATAGACCTGTATAAGAACCCTCCGTTCGGTCAGTTCATCACTTCCCTCATTTGGATCGGAAGGGCTGTCGCTCCCACATCCGGTCAATAAAAGCATTGCCGGCAGAATAAGGCCGATCAAAGAACGCCCTATATTTTTAGAATTATATTTCATGCTTAGTTTGAAAGTAAAGAGAAAATAAAGGATAACTTGAGTTATCCCTTATTTTTGAAATGATTAAAAATTAGCTATCCTGAACACGAGTCCGGCTTCGACATTCCATGCAAAACCGGGCTTGGCATAGACATCATCCACATTGAAAAGTTCCACAAAACTACCGCATCCGAGACCGGCGCCGGCAAATACTCCTACACGACGCCATCGCCCGATCCAATATACATAGTCCACGTCGATCATGATCGAAAGTTTCTCAAAAGTTGATATCTTTCCTACCGACAGACCCAGTGTTATATCCATATTCGGATCCGAATAGTCGCCGAAGGCGAAAAAAGAACCGATACCCACATTCCACAGGACATTCTTCTTATACTTGGTATCGAAAAGCCAATCTTTACCGATACTGGCATACAAATGGAATGCACCGAAGCCGGTATATCTCAACTTCAGATTTTCTCCATAGGCATAGGAGATACCAGGTAGGGCTGAAAGTGCCGGATAAGCCTCCCCTTCTCCTCCGGTTCCGGAGAATATCGGGTTAGCATATCCGCCACCCGATCCTCCACTGTAGCTACCGGATGAATAACTCCCTCCTGATGAGCTTCCTCCTGAGCTGTAGCCCGAATCGTAGGCGGGGTCATAGGTATTATGGAATGTATAGGTATCGTAGCTCTTTCCATTACTGTAACTATGTTTATAGTCATATTTTAATTTCCTTCCATTGCAATCGGTTGCCTTGACACTTCCGCTCGCTCCCGACACCGTATAAGAGGAATAGACCTTATATGACCTCCCTCCCACAGTAACTGTAATGGGGGTGCAGACATCGTTTCCGGCTATGAAAGTCTTCTCATCCGCCCAGCAAACCATGGGAAGCAAACACATGGAAAGAATTATGATGAGTCGCTGAATAGACCACATAACTATATGAGATTTACGCTGGTTAGAATGTTGCGAACGTGTAACCGATATTGATCATAAAGTTACCGTTACCCACTTTGCCTCCCATCTTGGATATATTGATGGCCGAGACTTCATATTGAAGAGATCCGGAGAAACGGTTGTTGAAAACGATCTGCGGACCAAAACGGAATCCGAAATCGAAACGTTTCAATTGAGGATTATCCCCACCGAAAAGATCAATCTTGGTATCTGAGTCACCGGCCACACCGCTTCCACGGTATTTCTTCACATCTTTTCCATGAAGACCGAACGCGAAATAAGGTCCGAAATCGAACTGAAAACGAAGGGCATCATTTATGGAGTAACGATACGAAGCCATGACCGGTATCTCCAGATAGGAAGGAGAGAAGGTGGTGGTCAGTGTGCCTCCGAAACCACCGTCATTCTTTCCTACCGTACCTTTCATTGTATAGAAGAGACCCGCCTTGGCCGAAAGGGAATTCAGGATAGGTTTCTCGGCCATGACACCGATATTAAGACCGGCCTTTATGCCGTTCCAACGTTCCACATGTGTGAACTGACTGAGGTTGAGTCCGATTTCTGCTGAAAGAGAAGCTTTTTCTTCAGATTTGGCACCATCCCATAGAGTTGATTCTGCATGAAGCGAGGGAAGAGCTATAGCAGCGAAGGCTATAAGAGAAAATATTCGTTTTTTGGAAAACATAATATAATTAACCGTATCTTTTCCGCTCTCTTGAAAAGATTTTTCTGGTTAATAAAAATGCGTGAGAGCCATACCTGCCGTCCGTTCTCCAATCAGAGGCCTTCGCATTGCCCATCTCAGTGAGAACGGACAGACAGGCAGAAGTCCCACGCAGAATATGCCGCCACACCGATGGCCCCTACCCCGTTGTCGGGATACGAACCATCGGCCGATGTTGCATATCTACATCGACATCTACCGTCTGCCATCCCTGACTGAGATTTAGAAAGTTGCGAAGTTTCTGATTGTCAAGGAAAGCGTAGAGTAAACGCATTCATTCAATATGTCAGCCGACCCGCCCGCTCCTCCTTGAAATATAACTGCGTGGTAGTCGGCTGTTGCAAAGTTAATGATTTTTTCTTTATTCGCAAAGATATATTTTTGAAAAAGAGTTATTTCCAATCCGTGAATATTTTGTAAATATGTGAAATCATAAAATATTGGGACCAGAAATCTGCATTATTTTGTCTCAAAGCATTAAAGGAGCTACATAAAAATCATACTCTAATTCTTATAATAATGCAATAACTTGCAATAAAACGTATACATCGGAAGAGAAAATTAATCATTATATTTCCTCTAAGAAAGCCAAGACCGAGAGTATCTTTGTGAGGTGAAAAGAGT
>CAMWUJ010000131.1 GCA_947177405.1 uncultured Porphyromonadaceae bacterium
TCAGAGATTCAAGATTTTATCTCAAAAATAGGCCGCCCTGCATTTAACATTTTTTTATTGGATGGAGTCTAAGTTTTTTTTATTCAATTTAAATTAATCTATTGTTAATCGAATATTTTTTGTTAACTTTGCATTTCAAAGCTTATTAGGCTTTATTCTCTCCTTCTACTATAGAAGAATATAATTCCAAAGATAGTAAAATGCGCAAATTACTATATTGTCTGCCCTTGGTGTTTTTCGTATGTTCATGTACTGAATATACTAGTGTGTTAAAAAGTCGAGACATCGACTATAAATACGATTATGCCAAGAAGGCTTATGAAAAAAAGAATTATTTACAGGCTTCTACCCTTCTCACCGACCTTATAACGCCATTGCGTGGTGGGCCTAAAGGGGAAGAATCTCTTTTTCTCCTGGCAATGTCTTATTATGAAAACAAGGATTACCTGAACTCGGCTGTATATTTCAAGACTTATTATACCCGCTATCCAAAAGGGAAATTCACTGAACTCGCCCGTTTCTACAGCGGTTATGGATACTATCTTGATTCTCCCGATCCTCAGCTTGACCAGACTAATACGGTAAAGGCTATTGAGGAGCTTCAGGCATTCCTTGATTATTTCCCTAAAAGCGACAAGGTGACAATTGCTCAGAATGCAATTTTCGAAATGCAGGACAAGCTTACACTGAAACAGCTTCAGAATGCCCAGCTTTATTATAATCTTGGTAATTACATGGGGAATAATTATGAATCTGCTATCGTGGTGGCTCAAAATGCCATAAAAGATTATCCCTACTCCAAGTATAAGGAAGACTTTGAGCTGATAGTACTGAAATCCAAATTTCAGGAAGCTAAGAAAAGTGTAAGCGAACGCCAGGCCGACCGATACCGTGATGTGGTGGATGAATACTATTCGTTTATCAATAATAATCCCGATTCCCGGCATAAGAAAGAAGCCGAGACTATCTATAAAATTGCCAGCAAACATGCAGGCCTTTAATAATTACGATCTTACATACCTTCAAATAAATCATAATAGAACTTATGGATTATAAGAAAACCAATGCTCCTCTAAACACTGTCACTCGCGACATGATTGCAATGGCAGAGCAGACAGGCAATGTATATGAGACTGTTTGCGTGATTGGCAAGCGTGCCAATCAGATTTCTGTAGAATTGAAGAAGGAACTTGAAAAGAAACTTCAGGAATTTGCCTCTACTGATAATCTTGAAGAGGTATCTGAAAACCGTGAGCAGATTGAAATTTCCCGTTTCTACGAGAAACTTCCCAAGCCTACTCTTATCGCCACTCAGGAATATATCGAAAAGAAACTATATTTCTCTAATCCTCTTAAAGAAAAAGATAAACTTGATTTAGATTAAGTGAAAATGAGGATCTGACTTCAATTTGGGGATGAATCAAAATTTAAATTTTGACTCATCCCCTTTAAAATAATTCAGTCCGGTATCCTTCTGTCCCAAATACTTTTTCAAATGAGAGACTTCCATATCTTTAATCCGGAAACGGATCTGGTACTTGCGGGAAACTCCTTAACATTTACACCCAAAAAAGGTATAGAGCTTCTTCGCACCCATCTTGCTCTCCTGCCCTCCATCTATGCCGAGGAATGGGATGTGGTCATAGTACCGGATGAATGTGAAAACCACATTTCCTCTCTCCCATTTTATTACATCGCAAAACATAAAAATATTGAAATCATTCCTCTTTCACAAGTTTCCGGAAAAATAATGTCAGAAGAATCTATGGGAAATAATATCGGTATAAAGCCGTGGGGATGGAATAAGGAGATCATATCACGGCTGACCATACACAATGTAGATATGTCTCTTCTACCTTCTTTCGAATATGTTGATTCCATAAGGAATCTTTCTCATAGAAAAATGACCACTGCCTTCTTTTCTCATTATAAAGACTTCTTTCCGAATTGTAATTCCCCACTCTTCCTTAGTAGCATAACTGAACTTGAGGATTTCATTATTGCCAATCCCTCTTTCTGTCTTAAAGCACCGTGGAGCAGTTCAGGACGTGGTATTGTTTTTTCAGACAAAATGCCGATGGAGAAAATTATGGAATGGGGATTGTCGGTAATTGACAAGCAAGGAGGTGTAATGGCGGAGAAAAAGTATTCCCGATCTTTGGACTTCGCGTCTGAATGGTATATTGACAATGGATCCGTATCTTTTGCAGGTCTTTCACTCTTCGAAAGTTCACCCCGTGGAAAATATAAAGGGAATTATATATTTTCAGATGACAAAATCAAGACGATATTGAAATCGAAATGCAGATGGAAAGATGACATCTTGAATTACCAGAAGGAATTTTTATCTGATTCGATAGCTCCGATTTATTGCGGTCCGGTCGGAATAGATATGCTGGCCGACCAATCCGGAGATGTGAATCCATGTGTGGAAATCAACTTGCGCATGACGATGGGGCATATTGCGATTAATCTTGAACGTCAAGCATATCAGGGAAACGATCAACGGTTGTCAGAGCTGCTAAAAGATCTGTTCCCCAATTATTATTTCTCCCCCTCAATTCTTTTAAACAATAAAAAATGAAGATCAATATTATCGGGCGAGGCCGCGTTGCAACCCACCTCCGCACGGCATTGCTAAATCATGCAGACATAGTCATGGTGAATCCTCATACATTGGAATATCTTGATTCTGAAGCCGACCTCACTCTTATCTCTGTTTCAGATAATGCCATTCAGGAGATAATACATAAACTTCCGGAAATGAAAGGAATCGTGGCCCATACCTCAGGATCCACTGATATCAATGTGTTCCGCGATTCCAATATAAAAAAATATGGGGTATTTTACCCCTTGCAAACTTTTTCTTTCGACAAGTCACTGGTATATTCTGAAATACCTTTCTTCATAGAGGGTTCAGACCATATCACGGAGAACAAGTTGATGGAATATGCCGGACTGATATCCCCCAAGATAAGAACATCGAATTCTTCAGATAGAAAGAATCTGCATATTGCATCGGTATTCTCATGTAACTTTGTGAATCATCTATGGGTACTCGCAGATGAGTATCTTACTAAAAACGGTCTGCAGTTCTCCGACCTCCTCCCACTATTGGAGGAAACGGTCAACAAAATAAAAAGTCTCTCTCCGTGGAAGGCACAGACGGGTCCCGCTGTAAGAAATGACACTGCCATAATAGACAATCATATAGAAGCGCTGAATGATGATCCGGATCTTCAATCACTATATTCTATTTTATCACGTTCAATATCAAATTCACATAACTCACCAAAATCACCCGGAAATGAGCGGAATCGCGTATAACCTGCAACAAATAAAAGGGATTGTATTTGATCTCGACGGAGTGCTGTCGCCCACAGTAATTCCAATTGACAACGATGGACGTCCTCAAAGAATGATGAATGTTAAAGATGGTTATGCCATAATGACAGCGATTAAAAACGGGCTAAGGATTGCTATCATTTCCGGTGGTAGTTCTGAAAGAATAAAAAAGAGATTCGAATCAATAGGTATGAAAGATATCTATTGTGATGTGCCGAAGAAGCTTCCGGTTTTGATGGAATGGATGAAGAACAATAACCTGAAAAAAGAGGAAGTGGCATATATGGGAGACGACATTCCCGACATTCCTTGCATGCGGTCAGTGGGTCTCCCCTGCGCTCCCCACGATGCTTCATCGGAAGCAATAGAGGCAGCTACATATATATCTCGATTTGACGGAGGTTACGGATGTGCAAGAGATCTTCTTCGTCAAGTGCTTATAAGCAGAGATCAATGGATGGTTGATGAGAAAGATTTTGAATGGTGAGCTTTTTGATTGATCCCTTATTTATAAGACATGATGTAGTCACAGTATATAATCTTATCGAATTTTGTAAAATGCTTGAGAATCTGAAAAAATATCATATCCTTCTGGCAAGTAAATCTCCGCGCCGTCGTGAATTGCTTGGAGAACTTCGTATCCCCTTCAACCCCATCTCTCTTGGAGGAATTGATGAGAGTTTTCCCGAGTCGCTACCTAAAGAAGATGTGCCTCAATATTTAGCGGAGAGAAAAGCTGATGCTTATCTCTCCATGTTAAAGCGAGATGAATTGATCATCACTGCTGATACCTTAGTGATTAAAGGAGACCGGATTTTAGGAAAACCTCATTCTACTGAGGAGGCAAAGGAAATGCTTAGGCTGCTTTCAGGCTCCACTCATAAGGTTATGACCGGAGTATGTATTCTTACTAAGGAAAAGCGTATTTCATTCACATCAGTTACCGAAGTGAGATTCGCAGAAATTACTGATAAAGAAATCAACTATTATATAGATAACTTCCTTCCTATGGATAAAGCAGGGGCTTACGGAATTCAGGAATGGATTGGTTGCGTGGCGGTGGATAGTATCAAAGGGAGTTTCTACAATGTAATGGGGCTACCAATTCATCGTCTTTACCAAGAACTAAAACAATTCTGAAAAATGATAATCAATTCTGAAAACATGAAAAGAGGGATATTGTCATGACAATATCCCTCTTTTCATACTTTTTCGATTTAGACTCCATCCAACAAAAAATGTTAATGCAGGGTCGCATATCAGGGAGCAGA
>CAMWUJ010000132.1 GCA_947177405.1 uncultured Porphyromonadaceae bacterium
CCGCCGACCCTCTGCTTGTAAGGCAGATGCTCTAAACCAGCTGAGCTAAACGCCCCAATAGCGTTCTAAAAGAAAGTTGTTTTAATCGGTGGGCGTTGACGGATTCGAACCGCCGACCCTCTGCTTGTAAGGCAGATGCTCTAAACCAGCTGAGCTAAACGCCCGATTGCGATGCAAAGTTACATCTTTTTTTTAAAACAAACAAAAATTTTTGCTATTTTTGTGAAAAAATTTTCTTCTCACCTCCCCTTCCTCCCCATTCTCTCCCATAAATACGCGAAATATAACTAATATGAATGATAAATTAGTAAAAGAGATAAAAATACTCGATTTCGACTATCCCCTTCCTGATGAGCGCATTGCACGTCATCCTTTGGAGAAGAGGGATGAGTGCAAACTGCTGGTGTCGCATCCCGACGGTAAGATAAGCCACAAGAGTTTCCTTCATCTTCCTGATCTGCTTCCCGCCGATTCCATTCTTGTTTGCAACGACACGCGAGTGATCAATGCCCGGATAGCTTTCCGAAAAGAAACGGGATCGAGAATCGAGATTTTTTTGCTCGAACCTCTTTCGCCCGCGGATTATCTCCTGATGTTTCAGGCCACAGGGGAGTGTAAATGGAGCTGTTTGGTGGGAAATCTGAAACGCTGGAAAGAGAATCCCCTACGCAAGGATCTTGAGATCGGTGATAAGAAGGTGGTGCTGGAAGCATGGCGACACGAAAGTAGGGAAGGAAACGCCCATACCATCGAATTTCGCTGGAATGATCCGGAGATCACGTTTGCAAGCGTGGTGGATGCTGCCGGTTACATCCCTATCCCCCCTTATCTGAAGCGCGATTCGGAATCTTCTGATGCCGAGGATTATCAGACGATATATGCACGTTTCAAAGGTTCGGTGGCAGCCCCTACGGCCGGCCTGCATTTCACCCCACATCTCTTCGACAGAATCAGGGAACGCGGGATTGAGATTCTCCCTCTCACCCTCCATGTAGGAGCCGGAACATTCCAGCCGGTAAAATCTGAGGAGATCGGTGGACACCCGATGCATACCGAAACCTTCTCCGTAACGATCGACCTTATTGATAAATTGATAGCTGCCAAAAAAGATGGGAAGGAAATCACGGCTGTCGGGACCACAAGCGTACGCACCCTCGAATCCCTCCCTTACCTCGGGGCAGCTTTAGAAGCAGGTGATGAATCGCTCACCGTGAAACAATGGTGGCCTTACGGCGACAACTGTCCTTTCCCTCTTTCCTCTACCATCGAGGCTCTTGAAGCTATCCGCGATTTCATGAAAGAGAGAAATCTACCCTCACTCACCGGCGCCACCTCAATAATGATCGCCCCGGGGTTTGAATGGAGAATCACGGATGTGATGGTGACCAACTTCCATCAGCCGCAATCCACCCTCCTCCTCCTCGTCTCCTCATTTCTTGACCGGGAACCCAAGGAATCACCGAGATGGAAAGCACTTTATGAACAAGCACTTAAACTTGACTACCGTTTCCTTTCCTATGGTGACGCCTGCCTCCTCTTCCCTTTAGCAAGATAGCAGGATAATGATAAATCCCCCAAAACTACATATTCAATTACCCATATAATGATATGAAAAGACTGGAACTGAAATACGACCGGAGCAGAAAAGATGCGATAGAGGTAACCCTCCCCACTTCCAAGAGCATGGCAGCCCGTGCCTTGACAATAGGCGCCTTGGCGGGAGTGAGACCTGAAGAGATCAAGAATCTGCCGCGATGCACCGATACTAAGGAACTCAGCTCAGCTATCAATCATTTACTTGATAATGAGCCTCTCCCAACCCATAGATGCGCCGAAGAGAATCCCGAGCCTCTTTGCTTGAGTTTCAATCTCGGTTTAGGTGGCACCTCCCTGCGTTTCTTCACCGCATTGGCAGCAGGCATTCCCGGATTGGAAGCAGAGATTGAGTGTGCCGAACCTCTGAAGAAACGCCCCCTGGCTCCTCTTTGCGAAGCGCTCAATGTGGCAGGAGCGGATATCCACTATCTATCCCGACAGGGCTATCCTCCCCTTCTTGTGAAAGGAACGAAAATAGAAGGAGGAAACCGCACGATATCGGCAGCGATCAGCTCGCAGTTCGTGTCGGCAATGATAATGTGTGCCCCATATTGGAAAAAACCGCTCACACTTGAATTAACGGGAGAACATCCCGTATCAGTTCCATATATAGATATGACTGTAAAGATGATGCAGCGCGCGGGAGCAAAAGTGAATATCACTGATAACTTCCGCACAATATCGGTGGAATGTAACCCATACGACCGCGACCGAATACATCTTCTCACGCCTGAAGCCGATTGGAGCGCTGCCAGCTATTTCTATGAGCTTGCACTCATACTTACCGACAGAGAGGTAAGGATCAGTTCGCTCACACCTCCCGCGGAGAGCCTACAGGGCGACAGCGGCTGCGCATCGATTTTCGGCCGTGTTGGAGTGGAGACCCGCTATAACGCTGACGGATCAGCACTGATAAAGACCGATAAAGAGAAACTCAAGTTAATAAAAGAGGTGTCGGCTAAGCATCCGATTGAATTCGATATGTCGGACACTCCGGATCTGGTGCCGGCGCTTGCCGTAGGTTTATGTCTTGCAGGTATTCATTTTCATATCAGCGGAATAGGTCATCTGCGACACAAAGAGAGCGACCGGATAGCGGCCATAGCTATCGAGCTGGAAAAAATCGGTTATATCCTCACTACCTCCGATACCACTATGGAGTGGACAGGAAAGAGGAGTCCGGTAGGAGAAAGCGAGACCATCGATACATATCACGACCATAGGATTGCGATGGCTTTTGCCCCGGCTGTGGCATATCTACCATATCTATCCATACGCAATCCCGAAGTTACAGAGAAATCCTTCCCCGATTATTTCGATATTCTTAAGGAAGCAGGATTCGAGCGAACATAGTTATAGACAGGAGAGCAGGAGAACAAGAGAACAGGAGAACCAGGAATAATTACCCTGTAATCCTGTTCTCCTGTCATTAAAAAAATCACCTGTCTAATTACTTGTTCATCTGGAAATGGCGGGAGGCCAGTCTATAACCGTCGGCAAACACTTCTACTGTATAGTCACCGGGTGTAAGAGTAGTGTTGACATCCCAATATATAGTCATCGGAAGCTCTTCGTTGGCATATTCGGCACTACGGCTTGCAGTGGCTTCCACTGATTTGCCATCAATCGTGAAACTACCGCCTCCACCAAGAAGAGAACCCTCCGGAGAGAGAATACGGATATAAAAAGTTTTCATTCCCGGGGCTGCCGTATTGTTGGGGCTGACAATGAAATGAACACCTAAAGACTTAGCTTTTGTCACATTCTTCTCGGGTTTCCCTTTCTTATTATATGCAGCCAAAGAAACGCCGGTGATATTGAGCATCTTTGCTTTCTGCACAGTCTGGGCCAGCTGCTGGTTGGAGGCAGTGGCCTGAGTCACCTGTGTAGAGAGTTCCTGATTCTTCTGCTGCACCTGTTGCACCTCCTGTTTCAGTCCGGTATTCTCATCGTCAAGACGCTTGATTTCCTCCAGATAATGGCGCACAATCCCTTTCAAGGTACCGATCTCGCCTTCAAGTTGCTTGATTTTCGACCTCATGGCTGCTATATCCTTTTGGTCTTTAGCAGTCTTGGCTTTTTCTGCATTGAGCTCCTTGATCAGTCCCTCCACTTTCATGCGGGCCTGATTATACTTTCTAACGATAGAATCGTTGTCGAGCTTTATTTCCTGGCCCTCAAACTGACTGAATTCATTGCTGAGCTGATTGAACTCATTGGTGAGAATCAACTGATCGTTGATCACTGCAAGACTATCAGCTTTTGCCTGGGCATCATTGACAGCCTGAGTGTTATCATTGTTATTGACAATCAAGGCCACAATAAGGCCGATCAGACACAGGAGCACACCTGCAGCCCCGAAAATCACTATTTTTTGTTTTTTGTTCATAATGAAGTTGTATTTTACGAAAACGCCAGTCTCTGCATAGATCGAAAAGCATTTCACTCCGCTAAGTTAGTGAGAAAAATTGGAACGGCAAACAATCAGCTCCAATAATAGAGTTTTTACCCCATGGTCTATGTCAAAAAATGAAATCGGTGATTCCGAAAGGAACCACCGATTTATTTTTTGGCTTTCGCCTTGCTGTGTGCAAAAATTATTTTGCAGAATCAGCAGCTGCAGAATCAGCAGCGGGAGTTGCAGCAGAGTCAGCTGCGGGAGCAACAGTCTCAGAAACAGACTCAGAAACCTCTACAACCTCAACGTTTGCAGAATCAGCTGCAGAATCGCCATCTGCTGCTTTGTTACCACCACAAGATACGAGTGCTACGCTGAAAAGTACAGCAAGTGAATAAACTAATTTTTTCATCTCTTTAAAATTTAAAATAATAAAACAATATTCTTTTTGCTATCAAAAACGGTGCAAAGTTAATACTTATTTTGATTCCGCAATAATTTTCTTCACCTTTTTTGTCGTCCTTACCC
>CAMWUJ010000133.1 GCA_947177405.1 uncultured Porphyromonadaceae bacterium
TAAAAACAGAAGAAGCCCCATTCCTCCTGTTCCCCTGTCTAAAAACAGAAGAAGCCCCATTCCTCCTGTTCCCCTGTCTAAATAAAAAGGAGCCACTGTTTCAATGAAGCCTTATTTTTCTTCTCAGCAAATTTGGAAAAACGGGAGGAAAATTGTAAATTTGCAACGCAATTCCGAATAGAGGCTCGGCCTCATTGGGAAGTGGAGAAATTTGGCTGCTTGCAACCACTCAAAAAAATGCTAAAACTGCAAATCCACCACGAGGCATCGCTTTTTGGAAAGCGTTAGGCCGAAAGGTGTTCGATTGAAAGTTATAACTATGAGTATATGTGGAAGCAGCCGGGAGGTTGTTTCCTTTTTTTCTATCCCATGACCACTCTCTCGGGAATCCAATATTACAATCTAATAAATTCAAATACACTTCTAAGATGAACTATCTATTCACTTCAGAATCAGTATCAGAGGGACATCCCGACAAGGTGTCCGACCAGATAAGCGACGCGCTTCTCGATGAGTTTATAGCTCAGGATCCCGAGAGTCATGTTGCAATCGAGACACTTTGCACCACCGGTCAGGTGGTAGTGGCAGGCGAGGTGACATCGGATGCCTATGTGGATATTCCGGCAGTGGCACGCAAGGTGATCCTTGATATAGGTTATAATCGCGGAGCCTATCGTTTCGACGGTGATGCATGCGGAATCCTTTCCGCCATCCACGAACAGTCACAGGATATCAACCGGGGCGTGGATCGTAAAGATGAAGCCTCCGATGATGAGAATGCCCTCCAGGGAGCCGGTGACCAGGGTATGATGTTCGGCTACGCTGTAGATGAGACAGAAAACCTGATGCCCCTGACTCTTGACCTTTCCCATCTTCTTCTCCGTGAACTCGCCGACATACGTCGTCAGGGAAAAGAGATGACTTATTATAGAAAGGGGAAGAAGGTGAGTTATCTGCGTCCCGATGCCAAGAGTCAGGTGACAGTGGAGTATGACTCCGAGACAAATAAGCCGGTGCGTATCCACACCATAGTGATCTCCACACAGCATGATGAATTTGTAACCCCCCTTGCTGATACTCCGGAGGCACAGCGTAAGGCTGACGAGGAAATGCTCCGTCAGATAAAGGAGGATGTGGAGAATGTGCTTCTTCCCCGTGTAAAGGCGAAACTTCCCGAGAAGATACAGGCCCTGTTCGACGACAAACTCATCCTTCATGTCAATCCCACCGGGAAATTCGTGCTCGGCGGTCCCCATGCCGACACCGGCCTCACGGGACGCAAGATCATCGTGGATACCTACGGTGGACGCGGTGCCCACGGAGGAGGCGCCTTCTCAGGTAAAGACCCTTCGAAAGTGGATCGTTCCGCTGCATACGCCTGCCGACACATAGCCAAGAATCTTGTGGCAGCCGGAGTGGCCGGCGAGGTGCTTGTGCAGGTGGCATACGCCATCGGAAAAGCAGATCCCGTGAGCCTTTATATCAATACATACGGCACGGCGAAGGTGAATCTCTCCGATGCCGAGATTGCCGATAAGGTGAAAAAGATTTTCGATATGCGCCCCAAAGCGATAGAGAAACGTCTCAAGCTTCGCAATCCGATCTATCGCGAGACCGCTTCTTACGGTCATCTCGGACGCGAGAACAGGGTGGTGAAAAAGATATTCCGGATACCAGGTCAGTCCGGGGAGGTGGAGCGCGAAGTGGAGCTCTTCACATGGGAAAAGCTCGACGCTGTGGATAAAATAAGAAAGGAATTTGCTCAAAACTTTGGCAAATAACTGAAAAATAGTTATCTTTGCACGTTTTAATGCCTAAACTGTGCATAATTATGTATTATGGTGCAGTCGAAGGTATTTCATGCCTCGTTTTCGGGCAATGAAGTGAGAAGCAATTTACTTTATCCACCGCCAAATAAAACAGCAACATAAAGAATGGCAACATTAGAGAAAATCAGAAGCAAATCGGGCTTGCTGATTGTCGTGATAGGCTTGGCTTTGCTTGCCTTCATCATCGGCGATGCCCTTACTAACAGCCGCAACATCTTCGGCGACCACACTACGGTGGCCAAGGTCGGCTCTGCGAAAATTGATATCACCGAATATCAGCGTAAAAGAGAGGAGCTCAACCAGCAGCTTGAGCAGGCACGCCGCCAGAATCCCGCGAGTGTGGCCAACTTCGATGTCCAGACTCTCCCCGAGATGGCTATCAACAGCCTTCTGCAGGAGACTCTGCTGCTCAACGCAGCTGAGAAAGCCGGTATAAACGTTACCGGCAATCTTCTCCGTTATTACATGATTGAGAATCCTTCGAATCAGAGTGTGATGCAGCTTGTGCAGCAGCTCAATCAGGCCGGCCTCTCTGTTCAGACTCCTCAGCAGGCCTACGAGGTGATCTTCAATCCACAGCGCAACGGTATGACTGACGCACAGATGGAGCCTTACCAGCGTCTTTGGCTTGCCGCCGAGACAAGCGCCAAGGATGACATAGCACGTCAGGTATATGCACGAATCCTCACCAAGAGCGTAAAGGCAAACGACCTTGACAAGAAGGCTCTCTATAATGATTATGTAAATACAGCCCAGGTGGAGCTCGCTTTCCTTCCCTACGGCACTCTTGATGCCAAGGAATATCCCGTAAGCGCTGCCGAGCTCAAGAAGCTATACGAGGAGACAAAGAATGAATTCAAGGTGGATGAGGACACCAAGGATGTCAGCTTCATCGCCGTGAGCATCACTCCCTCCAACAAAGACCTCGTGGAATGTCGCAAGCTCGCCGAGCGCACAGTTGCCACCCTTTCTTCCGACAGCGCTGCCCAGCTCAGCAAGGATCTCAAGAAGGATGGTGTGGTAATGACTCATCATGCTCTCCGTGCCGCCGACCTTCCCGCCGGCCCGATGAAGGAATTTATCCTTACCGGTGCCACCGACAGCGTGCGTCTGGTAAGCTCCAATATGCAGGGCTTCACTGCCGTTCGCGTCACCGGCCGCACCTCACAGGTGGATTCAATTCAGGTGAATGTGGTGATGGCTCAGACCGTTGACCTCGGCAAGAAAGTTATGGCAGAGCTTAACTCCGGCCTCCCCGCTGATTCTGTCACGGTGCGTTTCAGCCCCGACAGCGTTATGCCTCAGCTCAACCAGTGGATTCCGCTTTATACAGCTCAGGGTGCCACCAATGCTCTTCCCAAGGAGACTCTTGACAGCCTTGTGAACGCCGGGGGTAAATACATCAGCATCAACCAGGGTGCACAGGGAATGGTTATGGCTTCTTTAGTGAAGCAGAACGCTCCTGTCACCATCTATGAATACGACGAGGTGAACTATGTGCTTGGCCCCAGCACCAAGACCGTGGGCGACGAGCGCGCCAAGCTTGAGAAATTCCTTGCTGCAAATACCAATGCGGACGACTTCGCCAAGAATGCAGAGAAGGCTGGTTTCTCTCTCCAGCGTTACAGTCTCACCCAGAGCAGCGCGGCTGTGCCTCGTTCAGTGGGTTTGAATTCCTATTACCCCGACAGCCGTCAGGTGGTGCGTTGGGTGATGATCGATGGCGACCCCGGAGATGTGAGCCATATCTATGAGTCCAAGAGTGTAACCAACCCCATGCTCTATGCCGTGGCGGTAAATGCCAAATATGATGACTATACTCCTCTGAGCAATCCTGATGTGAACCAATACCTCACCGAGAAAGTACGCCGTTCGAAAGCCGGCGACAAGCTGATGAAACAGTATAGTCAGAAGACCCAGAGCATGCAGAGCGCAGCTCAGGCAATGGGTGTGGAGGTGAATAATATCGAAAGCTTCCGTTTCGGTCAGAATCCCGGTGTGCGTGATGCCGCAGTGATGGGTAAGATTTATGGATCCAAAGCTGACAAGAAAGTTATGATCGTCAAGGGCGACGATGGTATCTACGTATATCAGGTGAACGGAAAGAAGAAAGAGAATTTCCCCTACAACGAGCAGGAATATGAGCAGAAATATATCCAGCAGGTGAATCCTAACCTCATCCAGATGCTCATGGGCAATTCCCGTATCAAGAACAATGTATATAAATTCGAAGCCGGAGATTGATCCGAATTTCATATCTTTTAAATATATCGGGCGGCAGTCATAATGATGATTGCCGCCCGAACGTTTTTTTACAGATGATTTTCAAGTCGTAGGATTATCATTAAATGATTTGGGACCATGATCATATCTAACCTAAACAGGTATCTATTATATTTCAGGGTGGCCAGAGTGATCTTATTAAATGATCTCTCTGAGAGAGATCTCAGAGCCCACGAGACGCCACTGAATCGCGCATGCCGTCGTTGGATTGAAAAAAAGAAGTGGGTAGAGGGGGG
>CAMWUJ010000134.1 GCA_947177405.1 uncultured Porphyromonadaceae bacterium
AGGCGTACCTCTGATAGTCGCCTATCGGCTCGTGGGTGTGTTCATCGCTAAGCCGCGCCTTCACCAAAGGACATCGGGCAAGTCCTCTTACGTGGAAAGTGCAGAAAAATACTCCTACAACTGGCTCAAGTTCGTAGTCCCAACTCTTCCCGCTCTCCCTGTCGCGTCCACGATAGCCCTGGGAAGCAGTGATTCGACTTACTTAATAATAACACCGCTGGAGAAAATTTTCCTGATCCGCTTTCTGCATTTCTACAATGAAATGGCGGTGATCCGCTGTCTCGCAACGGAGATCGTAACGGATTCCCTTCCCCTGTTCCCAGTCGTGGTAATGCTCTGTATTGCGGTATGTGAGGGAGACTATGTTACCATAGACGGGATCGCCCTCGAAGATGCTGTTCAGCAGGTCGATCAGCAGGGGCTCCGAGACACGCTCGCGACCGAATATGAGTTTAAAACCTATGTCGAACATCGGATCAATCACATGCTGTCCGAAAGGAAAAGGAGCTGAGATTTCCATAGTGAAATGCTTTTGTTTGCAAATATAATAATTTCAGGGCAATATGACAATAGTGACCGGCTTTTCTTATTTTAAGTGTGCAAGATTACGAAATTCCAAGCTTCCGCTATAAGATATTAGAAATTATCCGAGCGCAGAATTTATCGGCTCATAGAGCCTTTGCGCAAGATTGGAGCAGGATTTTACGCAGATCTTTCAATCATGATGGGATGACAGCAGATTTTCGGATCTTAAGATCCACGGGGATTGGACGGGATCGAATCTGCTCTAATCTGCCGGGTTCATGGAACACTAATCTGCCGAGATCCCGGTTATAATGAAAATTATAATTCTGAATAGAATAAAAATCCTGCGTCTAATCTGCCTCATCCGGCGATAAAGCGAAAGCTTAAGATCTGCGCTCGGAAAATTCAAGATATATTACCGCTGGTCATTAAGTGCAACCCCTTTCCAGGGGTAGAGGAGGGGTTGCACCCTGTTAACCCACAGTTAATCAAGGCATTACCCTCAAGGGATGCAAGTCAAAATCATCTCGGTAATATTTGATCAATTAGGGTCATAGTAGGTGATGGTTCGCTGTTCGGAGAAAGTCTTGGTATATTTCTTTTGGTATGCGTAACCATCTCCTTTGCTCACCAGCTTATATCCAGGGTCAGGTTCGAAATAAGTATCATAAGTGGGAACTTCATATTCATCCTTAAGTTTTACGGATAACGTTCTTTTCAACCAGTTACCCCATTTGTCGGTTTCTTCAATCTTAACAGAGATAACACCGGATGTAGTAAACCCACTGTTAGCAAATGCTTCATATTTACCAGAAATTAGATTCCCGCTATTATCATATTTGTATTCGAATGACGAGGGTTGACAGCCAAAACTGAAATATGTTTTTTTAAGTTGTCCCTCGGATGACCATCTCAAGTATTGAGTTAAATTATCATCGTCATCTCCAAAAATTCCATCCGTGGGATAACCATTATTATTATATTTCCATCCGAGCAGATACTTATTACCAGGACTTCTTAAGTTAAAACTCGCTTTTTTATTTAGCAGATCCCCATTTTCATCAAAATTAAAATTATCTATTTTAAAAATATTCCCTATTGGACTAACATATATTCCGTCGACTTCTCCTTTTTTAGATAGATAATTCACATCCTTAACTTTTCCATGGAGTTCAAATACCCGGAGATCATTGCTTGTAAAATTCCGAAATATTGAATCCTGACGGATTGAATCTAACCTTGCTGCTTCGATCCGTGCAGCCTCAATGGAGTCTTGATGCAGTTTCTCTATCTTCTCAGACTCTAAACGGACTTCTTCGAGGTTGGCTTGATGCTGAGCGTAGAAATAATATCCGATACCTCCGGCTATAAGGATTAGGAGAATTATCAGATGGATATATAATTTTTTGTGGAAAGATTTCGGGGTTTGTTCCGGATCGTAATGATTATCTTCCAGCTTAGGAGGATCGGTTTCTGAATTTATGGCATGACCGGTATTTCCCCACTCATCTGTTTTGAATTTTGCGTCCTCATTCGTTTCAGTAGGGGAAGGTATATTGGGTGCACCACATTTCGGACAAGCCTTCGCCTTATCCGAAATGTAATTGCCACATTCTTTACATTTGATCAGTGCCATAGATAATTTATTATATTTTAATGCAATACATTAAATAGAAATTGAATCCAAATTGTTCTAATATGAAACCTTTGAATACCATTTTCCTTCTCCCAATTTTATCCTATGGGATTTAAAGTCTAACGGAGCAACAAAACAACTGCCATTCTTCTGATCATACACTATGTCTCCATCTCTGATTATATAAGAGCCATTATAAGCCAACTCTCCATCATAATATACTTTCAGATTGCTTTTAGTGATTATCATTTTGCAGTAGCAACGCTGTACACCTCCCATATATGGGCCATAATCTATGGTGCCGTCATATACCCAGGTGCCATATATCCAATCTGTGTTTTGATCGGTTCCCTTTGGCTGAGTAGCCTTAGAGGTACGATGTGAAGTGGATTTTTTCCGGCTTTGCGCCATGGAAGAGCTGCATGGAGCGACAGCGATAAAGAGTGTGGCAAAGATAACCACAAAAAGGATTTTAAATTTTTGTTTCATAATTTATTCTTATTAGTTTATATTAGGTCTTTCACTTCACCATGTCCAACTTGGATTAGCTGCTTTGCCATATAACATCATATCCATAGCTTTATACATTGTTTCACGCTGCTCCTTAAGTTCACGTACTATAGAGGCATTATCACTGAGCTGCTCTGCTAATTTTATTTGTTGGTTCTTGTTATCCATTAGTATATCCAGACCTTGTCGAAGTCTGAAAAAGGATTCAGGGTCACCATTACGTTGATAGGCTCGGTATAGCACTTCAATCTCTTGAAGCATTTGTTTACCTCGCCGTCCTCGTTCCTCTATCTTAGCCAATATCTGTAACTCCTGAGCCTTTTGCTCATAGTTTCTCCTCTCTTCCTCTGAGTTCTTATCAACCTGTCTATCTTGGTTATTTTGGATATATTGGGTATTAGGTTTATATTGGTAAGATTGGGAATCGGTTTCTTCTTTCACTTTGAGTTGTTCTCTCCTATCCTCGGTCTCTTTAACCTCCGCCGCTAAAAATATCTTGGTACTCTTCAAGCCTTCTTTGGCTTCTTCATCACCTTGATCAGCCGCCTTCTGAAACCATTCAATCCCTTTATTCATATCCTGCTCCAATCCGTAATCACCCAGATTGTAGGCTCGGGCAAGAGTCTTTTGAGCCTCCACATTACCATTTTCAGCTGCTTTAAGAAGCCATTTGGAGGCTTCGTTATCGTCCTTTTTCACACCATTACCATCATGGTAGAGATTCGCTAATATCAACTGGGCTTCTGAATTATTAGCTGCCGCTGCTTTAGTCAAAGCTTCATAGTCGTTTTTATCCGCGAGCATAAGTAATTGTTCCTTAGTGTAATTCACATATTCCTCGTCAGCTCCACAATTATTCGGGAGGAAGAAGAAACAGATACTTATTCCTGCTATAATAAACACTATGGCAGCTGATACCCATAACCAAACTCTCTTATTGTTATTCTGATCTTTACCCGAATTTAAATAAATCCTTCGTTGCTCAATCGATAAGTTTTCATTTAAAGGATAGCCACATTCCCCACAATAGGAATCTTCCTCGCTAACCTTGGCTCCACATTCCGGGCAATAAGCCTTTTTATTTTCTACCGGGCATCCACATTCGGGACAAAATGTTTCATTGCCTTCCAGAGGATAACCACATTCTTCGCATGGAACTGACATATTGAGATATTTAGGGTTAGTTTTAAAGTTATTCAAAAAGAGGTGAGCCAATTTCAGTAATCTTATCCGGGGCTCTGGACTGCCTGACATGAAGATTACAAAAAATCAACTCACCACG
>CAMWUJ010000135.1 GCA_947177405.1 uncultured Porphyromonadaceae bacterium
GGTCTCCACATTCATCAATGTAGAGATAATATTTTGTTTTACTTTGTTTTTCTTCCATTATACCTACAAAGGTATGAAAAATTCCTGAATATTCCTGTCTTTTTCACCGCTTTTTAATGCGCGATAAATTAGTGGAGCCATTCACAATATCCCGGTCTAAAACTGCATATAACATTCAATAAAAATTATGTCTCTGCCTGGTTTCTCAGGCAGAGACATTATGAAATTTATAAGTCGAGTTTAGAGGCTGCTTAAAAGTATCTATTAATTTATAGCAATCTTTCTGGATTTATTCCCTTTACGAATGATATATATTCCTTTCTGAAGTTCGGCATCTTTTAGATCCCCTTCAAAGACTTTCACTCCATTGAGGTTATATACTTCGATAATAGGCGAAACTCCCTCTTCATTCACAAACTCAGTCTCCTTAACTCCGGTTGGTAAGGTAATTAAAAGAGTTGCAGGAATGGTTGACACGTTGTAATTCTTTGAGTGACCACCCTTGACAATTATGGGATATTCACCCGGTTCTGAATCCGGAGTTGCCTCACAATACACTTCCGGCATTTCATCAAGATCATCCAGAGTGTCGTCATAGCATAGACCTTGGGTAAGGAAAGTGAATTCCGGCATTGCAGCTCCTTTTTCGAGTGTAATATCTTCAACAGTGACAATAAGATCGGCAGGACTGATTGAGAATTGACGAAGCTGTCCGATAATTTCCATCGGTTCACCGGTCTCCTCGCAGATAGCTCCGATAGTAGCCACACCTGCTCCAACGATTGTCAATTTAGTTCCATCCACTCTTGCAACCTCGGGATTTGAACTTTCATAGGTTAAGGTTACTCCTTCAGGGGCATATTCGGCAAGATCCACAGGCCCTTCACCGTAAGTGACAGCCGGGAGCGGTGCCAACGCAAGGATGGTGTCGCTCATATTCACAAACTCTTTCCATACAGGATCAAGCCAGTAGTAAATCAGGTTTCCTTTAGTTACAACAAGATGACATTTCTCCTTATCCACCACTTTGAATACATTAGAAGTAATTACGGGAGGAAGAGGGGCAAGACAACGGATTTCGTTAAGCTTGCTGCTGGCAAAAGCATTCTCGCCAATACTCTTTAAATTATAACCAAGTTTTATTCTTTCAAGATTTGTGCAACCATAGAACGCATCTTTCCCGATTGATTCGATACTATCGGGAAGCTCAATGGAATTAATTCCACAATTGTAAAATGCTTCTCGATAGACAATCGTGGGAGAATTTTCAAATTTTATTTTCCTCAGATTCCTACAATCGTAGAATAGACGTGTGGGAATCCTTGTGCAACCAGAAATAATAGCGGATGCCAAAGTTTTATGTCGATAAAATGGTGTAGAGCCATTATAATATTGCTTATATACGGTAGAATTATAGTTCTTATAAATTAAATCTCTACCAATTCGCACTTCAATCAAAGGGGAGTCATCAAACATCATTCCATCCCATTCATAGAAGTCGGAAGAACCTGAATAGGGGGATGTCAGAGATAATGGCGACGAAGATTCTTCAAATACCACATAATTTAGATTAGAACAATCCTCAAATGCAGTATAAGCTATTTTCTCTACGGTACCTGGAATTGTAATGTCAGTAAGAGATTTGCAACCTATGAATGCTTCCTCTCCAATTATTTTAAGACTATCTCCTAACACTATGGTTTTAATGGATTCTCTTTTTGAAAAAGCATTGGCTTTTATTTCAGCAGTTGTAATGGGTAGAATAACAGTCACTAAAGAATCAGAAGAATGGAAGAAGTATGAGCCGATTACATTATTAACCGTCTTAAGATTATTTCTATAAGTAGCGCCGCCTTCCACCACATTCGCATTACGGAGATTCAGATGTTTTAGAGATGACATACGGTTAATAGTCATGATGTCTGTTCCATTGATTTCTCCAGTGATAGTTAATGATTTAATATTCTGAATGTTATTCAACCCAAGTGCATCGAATAGAGTGCCAGCAGCTTCCAGTGTAACATTTCTAGTCTTAGATCCTGTACCATAATTGCTTATTCGGTTTTGGCTCCAACGATCAGATGTATTCATTATAAATCCATTTTCTGAAATTAATTCTGCAGAGATATCTTTTCCCCTGAAAATAGCCATCGTGTTGATATCATCAGAAGATAACAAAGGTGTGGATTCTTTTAATACCAAACATCCTTTTTCATTTTTATATACACTGTTATCAACTTTTAGCTGACTATTCCAAATAATTGGCACATAAAACTTTCCTTCTTTTTCGTAGTAAATATGAGAAAACTGGCTTATGCATTCATTTCTTACTGCTTCAATTGCCATTTTATCTGATCCTATAATAATTTCTACTTCTTCATAGGACTTCTGATCAAATGCTGAATGAGAACTTTGATCATTATTATAAGAACCATAATAGAACCTATAAGGAAATTTTAAAAAGTTATTAGTTGGTGTGTAGTAAATGGTTTTTAATCTTGAGCAATTGGCAAAAGCATTTTCTCCAATTGTTTGTAAAGATGAGGGTAGATGTAGGTCTGTTATTTCATTACAACGATTAAACGCGTATTCTCCTATTGATTGTAATGATTCAGGAAAAACAGGCAATACAAGTAAAGAACAACCGGAGAAAGCAGACTCTCCAATAGTAGTCAAATTTTTAGGAAAGTTGATAGTTGTTAGGGATGAACAACCGTAGAAAGTAGACTCTCCAATAGTAGTCAAATTTTTAGGTAAGTTGAAAGTCGTTAGGGATGAACAACCGTAGAAAGCTGAACTTCCAATTGAAGTAACACTTTCTGAAATAGCGATGGAAGCAAGTGAAGAGCAACCTGAGAAAGCTGAACTTCCGATTGATGTCACTCTCGCAGGAACGCTAATGGAAGCAAGTGAGGAGCAGTCATAAAATAGAGAGTAGCCCAAGGATGTGACATTATCTCCAATTGAGACGGAGCCCAAAGTGGTGCAATTATAGAACGGGGAATTGTAATTATAGGAAGTGCCATATGTCAAGTTTCTTCCAAGATGTAGGGTTTCCAATGGTGAGTCGGTGAATAGTCCGTAACTGCTTCCTTGGGAGGAACCGTATCCCAATGATAACATTTCCGCCCCGTCTTTAAGGGTTAGCTCCTTAAGACCGCTACAACCGTTGAAAGCGGAGTTCCCGATTGAGGTTACGCTCGCCGGGATGGTGATGGTAGCTAACAATGAACATCCGAAGAAAAGATAAGTTCCAAGTGAATTCACCTTTTCACCGATTGTTACGTCCGTCAGCTTGTTTTGGTTATAAAGGGGGCTGTTATATGTATAGTCCTTTGTATATGAAAGGTTTCTACCGATATGAATCTTTTCTAAAGGAGAGTCATAGAATATGCCGTAATATTGCGAACTGTTATACTGCTTTCCATGTCCAAGCACTAATTCCGTTTCCCCATCCTCAAGTTTTATCTCCCTCAAAGCTAAGCAACCATCAAAAGCGTAATCTCCAATAGAATTGACAGAAGTAGGGATTGTCACTGAAGCCAGCGATGAACATCCATAGAAAAGTGCATACCCCAAAGATGTCACTTTCTCACCAATTGTAATGTCAGTCAGCTTGTTTTGGTTATAAAGGGGGCTGCTATATGTAGAGCTATTTTCATATGAGAGGTTTCTACCAATATGAATCTTTTCTAAAGGACAGTCATAGAATATTCCGTAATACTGCGAACTGTTGTTATATCCGAGTGTTAATTCTGTTTCTCCATTCTCGAGGTTTATGTCCTTCAAAGCAGAGCAACCATTAAATGCGTAATTTCCGACAGATGTAACAGAGGCAGGGATTGAGAGTGATGTTAAAGAGGAACAGTTATAGAAAGC
>CAMWUJ010000136.1 GCA_947177405.1 uncultured Porphyromonadaceae bacterium
CATATCCCTTCATTATTGTCGGTATCTCTTTCATAGGCATATCTTTTCGGCAAATTCGCTATCTGTAAAATATATTTTGATGCTTCTTTTATAACCTAAGTGATGGCTATATTTATATAATTTTCAGGTATCAAAGTAGATTTTATATAAATTTTATGTAAATTTGCTGTACTTTTGCAAATTTACGCAGAATTAATTGGATAGCAAAACAATTTAGTCCTCATTCAATAAAATATTTTAAAATGCCTGAACGGAACACGGGAAATTTATAATATTAGGATGAGGTCGTTTTAACGAAAAATATATGAGAAAGATATTGATCATTTTATCGATAATGTTTTCTGTAGCGGTCGGAGTCGCCCGTTCCTACGACAAAGAAATAGCGGAAGCTATTAATAATGCCGACTGGTTCGCTCTCGACTCTATTTATGCCGTGGCTCCGGAAGGATCAATCTCCGATTTCCTTGATGTATTTAGCAGGGCTTTAATCGGGAACAGATTCAATCGCCCTGATATCTCGATCCCCGCGTTTGAAAAATTATTAACCAAACATACAACGGAACTTGGCCCGGATCAAATGATCAGTTGTGCCATTATGTGTGCTGTAGATAAGAGCCGACAGGGCGATAATGTCGGGGCTACTGCAATCCTTGGCTCGGTGCAAGGCAAGTTATTGGAAGAGGGAAATATCAAGGCTGCACAAATACTTGAGAGATTTATACAGCAGTATTCCTCCTTGGCAGAATATCATCCTTACAGAATAAATATTGAAGGGAGTGAAGGAGAAATGTCTTTCAAAATGGTGGCTGTGGGGCGCCCGGAAAAGAAAGGGGTGCATATGCGTCTTGAAGATGGATTCATCAATGGAATACCTGCCGATATCACATTCGACACCGGTGCCGGTGTTAATGTGATTGCGAGTTCATTGGTTGAAAAGTACAATCTGATTCCCATTGATGTGGAGACGAAGGTTTCCGGAGCCAAGCCGCACAACGGCTCTCTTGCCATTGCCAAGGAAATGAAAATAGGAAACATCAGTGTAGGCGATGTGCCTTTTTACGTGATGGATATAACTGCCAATAATGACGAAGCCGACCAATACATGCAGAGCCTCAATATTATTATCGGCAGCGACCTCATGCTCCAATTGAAAGATATGACTATTGATTTTGAAAACTCCCGGATAATTGTTCCCGTCGAGGCTCCTTCAAAAACCGATTCCAGACCTAATCTCTGTTTCTCATCGCAAATGAATCTGCTCGTCAAGGGGTTGATCAGGGATTGCGGGATGCTGATGAATGTGGATACCGGAGACTCCGGGTATGGTTGCCTGGGGAAGGAGTTTTATAAAAAGAATAAGAAATTTATAAAGACCGAAGGGAAGGAGACAAATATCCGGCTGGCCGGCATAGGAGGTGTGGAAATATCGAAGGGGTATGAGGTTGCGGATTTGCTTCTCAATCTGGGAGGAAACAGTGTGGATGTTCCTGTGATGGAGGTGATGCCCAAATCAGATTGTTTTGGCGGCTACGAATGTAATTTAGGAGTGAAAACGCTTATGCTTTTTAGATCTGTCCGGTTCAATCTTGTAGATTTTGTGCTTTCCACAGAGTCTTATAAAAGCCATGCGAATTGAAAATCCGATTTTCAATTCGCATGGCTTTTATAAGATCGTTGGTATTCCGATTGATCAATTATAATCAAAAGAAGATTATTTTTTAATCTTGTGTTTCCTGGCAAATTCTTTTTTTGCTTTTGCGAGCTGTTTCTGAAAATCTTTGTTGGTGTGAAGAATCGACACTATTCCTGCGCCGACCACACGCCCTGCATCGACATCGCTCTGATAATGCGCTCCCACAATCACTCTTGACTGTCCGAACTCGAATCCACGCTTAAGAATCTCAGTGGCTCGGGCAGGATTGATTTCGGCAAGCACAAGGGCAGTGGCCCAGCCAATCGAGGTGTGGCCTGAAGGGTAGGAACCATTCCGGGCCAGAGCCGCCTCATCTTTGGGAGTGGATGTATGCTCGTTCCAATACACAAAAGGACGTGTGCGGCGGTAATGATTCTTGGCTTCGTAAGTGGCCAGACCACCGGCATCCTCCTCCATGTTATATATAAGCTTATAAAGCTCCGGATTCTCTTTCATGGTGATGGGAGATCCGAAAGCTTCTCCGAATGCATCGTTGGCCCAGTCGGTATTCCAGTCGAGGTTGGCATCTGATATAGCCTGGCGTCCGCGTTCGGTGTCGCGCAAGGTCTTGCCCCATTCATATTGTTCGCGGTCGTATGCGAAGCGCATGGATGTGGTGTCGGGAGGCGTCATCAGAATCTCCACCGAGCTTGGTGCATCCTCCAGATAGAGGAAGCAATGATCCGGGTCGGTGCGATGGTCGGTATTTCCCAAGAGTGATATTGCAGAAGTCGCCAGTAATCCTGCAAGAAATGATTGGCGAAGAGCAGAGATTGTTTTCATCAGGTTAAGGTATTAGAGTGGTTTATTCGTAAAAAATAGCTTCCTTCATATAGCGGGCCATCAGCACACGCGACTTCCAGTCGTCGCAAGGAGTGAGTTCCTTTCCGGAGGCTTCGCTAAGGATATAGTCGGTGATGGGGGCGCCGGCATAAATCGAGCATATCACTCCTCCTCCGAGGCGCGGATTAAGCTCCATGAGCAGATAGCGGTCGGTCTTGGCATCATAAAGAAATTGCAAAGTGACACAACCGGTGAGCTTGAGTTTCGTGATTACCTCCCGGCTCATCTCTATGATGCGGTCGATACGACAGGTGCGGGTACGGTTCACCTCACCGCCCATCACCTCGATACGTTCGCGCGGCACGGTCACAAGAATCTCCCCGTTGTGGTCGATATAGCAGTCCACAGTATATTCTTTTGCATTCTCGATATATTCCTGAATGATATAGGAGTCGAGATTTTCGAGATGCATGAGGTCTTCCACATCATAGAAGATGCGTATTCCACGCGACGATCCTCCCTTGCGGGGTTTCACGATGGCGGGCATTTCGTTATTGATGATCGAATAAGTGCGAGGGATCGGAAAGCCGTTGTCCTTGAACACCTTGGCGGCCTCCACCTTGTCGAAGATGCGGGAGGTTATCGAGAAATCAGAGACCGGCACGAACACCTCCGGAATTCTCTCCTTGCATTGCGAGGCCACTTCGACGGCACCGTTCACAAACGGGAGGATGATATTTACGTCATGGCGTTTCACCACCTCGGCGATATCATCCACCACTTTGGGATCCGACCATTTCAGTCCTTCTACAACTTCGCCTGCCAGAGCTATCGGCACATGCCGCGTAAGCTCATAGGCCACAATCTCTACATCAATGCCTAAACGGCGTCCGCTCTCCTTAAAGAGATCGGCAAGCGATACGCGGCGTGAACCGCCTAACATCAGAATGGTCGTCTTCATATTATTATATTTAAGACTCCATCCAATAAAAAATGTTAAATGCAGGGCGGCCTATTTTTGAGATA
>CAMWUJ010000137.1 GCA_947177405.1 uncultured Porphyromonadaceae bacterium
AACTTTATTCAGGTCTAAGACCAAAACATAGTCAACCAAAATCAGGCTAATACAGTTCCATACGCGATCAGGACAATGAAGTGGAGATTAAGAGAATTTCCCAAGAACGGATTTAACTTATGTGATTATTAGTTTATGTATAATTTATCCCAATGCTTCATTCTATGAAAAAGATTCTTATTATTGAAGCCTCCGACTCCTACGCACGGATGATGTCCGGATTAGTCTCCCGGGCCGGATATAATCCGATACTTGCTGAGGATATGGGCACTGCGAAGAAGGAGGTAATTAAGCTGTCTCCGGGAGCAGTTATCATTGCTGCCATGAAGTTCCGTGGAGGAACGGCAAGAGAGTATATCGACTGGCTTAAGTCCGAAGGCTACCAACATCCTGTAGTGGCGGTCGTGGACAATCTGATTCCCATGGAGTTGATAAACCTAATGTGTGACTGGGGAGCGGTCAACATTCTCCAGCGGCAGGCTCTTGACAAACAGTTGGTGGATATGGTTGGAAGGTATACAAACACAGATAAAGCCGCAATCTTTGAAAATACACTCATACGACGTCAAAGCGCAGACTTCCGCGAGATAGAGCTATCTATCGAAAAAATTGCCGCTACAGACTCAAATGCCATTATCTTTGGTGAGATAGGTATGGGTAAAGAACAGGTGGCCCGACAGATCTGCAAACAGAGTTCGAGGTACAGCAAACCCGTAAAAGTAGTAGAGGCTGGTGGAGCCGCACATATCGGAGATCATGACCCTACATCGAATAAAAGCGAGACCTACAACAGGATTAAGGGTTATTTCAACAATGCCAGTGGGGGCACAATCATTCTAAAGAATATCGAACTTCTTAACTTTGACAAACAATCCATCCTGCTGCATATCCTGGAGGAGGAACATCCTAACGTAAGGGTAATCTGCACGGCCGACCCTCATCTGCCTGAGATGGTAAAGGATAAAGAGTTTCGAGCCAACCTCTTCTTTCTGCTTCGGGCGTCCGATATCAGAATCCTGCCTTTGCGTGATGTGACTGAAGACATAGATGGACTTGCCGATTTCTTCCTGTCTTGCCATGCAAAGGACAACGGCGAACCGAAGAAACACCTCGATGCCTCAGCATTGAAGGCCCTGAAGCTTCATCAATGGCCGGGGAACATAAGAGAGCTGCGCAATGTCATAATACTTGCAGCCTGCAACACTGAAGGTGACACTATATCAGAAAACGACCTTGATATTAGTATGTTCTCTCCAGAAATGACCGTAAGCAGCCTACTCAACGATCCCAAAATGGAGAAACAGCGCATAATTGAGGTACTGGCCAAGACACAGGGCAATAAAACACAGGCATGCAAACTATTGGGAATAGCCCGTTCCACTCTCGACTCCAAGCTAAAGAAGCATGGCTTGAAATAAACATGCCTTCAGATATGTCATAATTCCCATATTTTTAGTAATTTTGCAATCTAATTAGACATCCCCACGATTGGAGAGCCAATCGTTCAGAACTGATTCATAACGTAAGATAACCTCTGTTCCTTTGTAAATCTGGAAAATTAACAATGAGTAGAACAAGGTGATGCTTATGCTATGCTCCCGCATAGCGTACATCCCTATTGCTACTCAAGGTAATCCAGAACCTACAAAGGCTATTTCAAAAGGGTGTACGCTATTTTTTACATTTCGTCTTATTTCACTACACTTGTACGATTTCCATACAATTCCTTCACCCATTCATTCTTTGCAAACAACAAAAATTTCGTTTATATATACTTGAAAATCAATCGCTATATTTTACATACATCTTATCATGTAATCCATTTACTATCTATACAGGTTTTATTTCCAAATAAAACAAATTGATGTTGAACAGATTAAAAACATGTAAATGGACTTATTTTCCCTCACCGAGACAGAGTTCTTCCGCCAGCTGACCGAAGGTAAGAACGACAATCTCCACATCGCCTACAAGGACTTTGTGCTTCAGGTCAGCCAAATGTGCCACAGTCACAATCACAAGGGATTTGTGATCTCAGCCCTCCTGTATGCCGAGGTAGAGATAGCCTATATCCAGACCGAGAAACTGCGCGAGGCAGTGAATCAGGAATTGGCGGCATTCGTGAACAAGGCACTCCATTTCGTGCGTCAGACACTTGCACTTTACAAAGACATCAAATGCTCTCTTATCCCTGAGCCGAAATCCATGCCGGAAATAGGTCTTAACTGGACGGCGAATAAGACAGCGCTTATCGAATTGGGGTATGCCTTCAAGGAGCCAAGTGCTTCGGCTCCAACATCAGCGCAAAGGAGATTGTAAGCAAACTTGCCAAGCTGTTCAATGTCGATATGACTGAGAACTACATCTACAAAAAATATAACGAGATGAGAGTGAGAGGCCGTAACAGCCGCGCCTACTTCATGGACACACTTTCATCATCGCTCAATGACTTCATGTCATGCCAAGACGAGGAGGATTGAAACCTACTCGCAGATGTCCGACCACTATATCCACCCCATCCAAAAATTTCCTTCACCTGCATTTGAAGGAAATGCAAATCCCGGCCACTCGGAAAGAGAATGGTCGGGATTTGTGTTTATACAGACTTCGGTAAGGCTATTACGTCCGAAGGAGTTTGCTCAGGTCAGGATCCTTGCGTATGCGGTCAAGCTCTCGCTCCACAATATCCTTGACGTCCTGCTTCACCTTATTGTAGTTGAACTGGATTGCAGCCTTCATCTTCGATTTATCCTCAGTGTCATCCTTGAAATCGGTAATGAGAGGTATAGGCTTGTATGCCGCAGTCTCCTCCGCTACTTTCCTGTTGTCCACCACAATCTCGGCATTGAAGATCTTTTGCTCAATGCGCTCATCGAAATTGTCACTGACAGCCCCGACGAACATACCCTGCGTCAGAGTGGAAATCTTGCTCGGTGGAATAAGTGAATCCATCTGAGTGTTGAAGGAGTGACTAACGTCACTTCGGTTGATACTCACCGACTGACGTTTCTGTAGAACCTTGCCGAACCGTTCCGATAGCGTCTTCGCAGTCTCACCGACAACCTGCCCGGAAAAGATATTGCCGACGGTGTTCATCACGACCGCCGCTTCCTTGTCGCCATAGTCGCGTTTGAGCTGGGAGAAGTCCTGAAAACCGAGGCAGACGGCAACCTTGTTGCTTCGTGCTGTGGCGATGAGGTTGTCAAGACCTTTGAAATATATTGTAGGCAACTCGTCAATTATAACCCCGGACTTCAGCATACCCTTCTTGTTGATGAGCTTCACGATACGGGAATTGTAAAGACCGAGTGCAGCCCCATAGATGTTCTG
>CAMWUJ010000138.1 GCA_947177405.1 uncultured Porphyromonadaceae bacterium
TACCTATAATACTTCTAATATTCTTAACCGACCACTAGAACCTGGAAGGGTTGCCTTTTAACCCAACCGGAGGTTACATCGCCCTCGGGCGATTACCTCCGGTTTCCCGATTGCGTCTGACTCAACCCTGGAAGGGTTGCCGTAACATAATAGTGATTTTTCTACCTGCGTAATAAACGGCAACCCCTCCTGGGTTGAGATTGACTCTTGATGTATCCGGGGGTAGGCTCGTACCTCGCCAACCCCCGGTTAGGTTGGACGGGAACCCTTCCAGGGTTGGAATCGACTTATCGGTTAGGTTGGACGGGAATCCTTCCAGGGTTGGAATCGCCTTATCGGTTAGGTTGGACCGGACCTTCCAGGGCTGGAATCGCCTCATCGGTTAGGTTGGATGGGAACCCTATGAGAAAATAAAGCTTATGCAGGCGTGATAATAGGTGATTATTTCTGGGAGAAAAGTAGATGGAGATCAAGAAAGCGCTTAAGCGTGTCTGATCCATGTCTTGCCATTGATGCTTTCACTCTTTCGAAGGATTTTTCTTCAGCCGGGTTGCCTGATTTTGAAAAGAATTTGTCGGCATAGCACACAGCTTTCTCCTCAATGGTTTCCGGAAGATAGTTATGTAAGGGTAGGGGGAGGTTCTGCATCTTGATATCTTGGATTGTCAGACCTGCTCCGGTGTGACGTTCGCAGAAACGGGCAAGATCCGGGTAACCTTCCTTCCTGAGTATTTCTCCTCCGATAATACCATGACAAATATAAGGCTGATCGCCCATGCAGAAGATGTCGGGAGCATGACACGCCTTGATTCCGATATCATGAAGCATTGCGCCGGAATATAGAAGATCCCGGTTGAATGTAAGACCGGTATTCCGGATTGCAGAGAGTGCTTTATCTGCAACCTTTCGGGAATGAAGAATCAATAGGTCGCGAAGCTGCCCCTCACGATAATATTTGTCAATAATCAGATATGGATCCATGTTATGATTGAATAATGACGATCGCAATATTTAATATAGTTAACCGGGAAAAATCATTTTGATTTTCCCCGGTTAACTATATTATTACTTAGGAAGATTAATCCTCTTCAATTATTTCCACCCAACCGTGAGTATCTTCCGCTTCGCCTAGCTGGATAGCACGCAGGGCATTGAAGAGCTGAGTGGATTTGGGTCCGGCCTCGTTGTTGGTTGAGAATACGAATTTCCTTCCGTTGTCGAGGTCATGGATTTCAGCTACGGGAGAGATAACAGCGGCAGTACCGCAAGAGCCGACTTCTTCGAAAGTTTCGAGCTCCTCGTAGGGAATCTGACGTTCCTCAACCTCCATACCGAGATCTCGTGCTATCTGGCGAACGCTCTTGTTGGTGATTGAGGGGAGGATAGAAGGACTCGCGGGAGTGATATAAGAGTTACCACGGATACCGAATATATTGGCTGCCCCACATTCGTCGAGATATTTCTTCTCTTTGGGATCCAGATACAGCATCACTGAATAACCGAGGTCGTGTGCTTTTTCACCGGCCTGAAGAGAAGCGGCATAGTTACCGCCGATCTTGAATGAACCTGTACCTTTGGGAGCCACACGGTCATACTCTCTTGAGAGGCAAACTTTCGAAGGTTTGAATCCCTCTTTGAAATAGGGACCCACGGGAGTTACAAACATGATGACAGTATATTCCTTCGAGGGTTTCACGCCAACCTGAGCGGAGGTTCCGATTTCAAGAGGACGGATATATAGCGAAGCGCCTGTGCCATAAGGAGGCACGAATCTTGCGTTAAGTTTAACCACTTTTCGCACCATCTCGCAGAATAATTCTTCGGGCATGGGTTCCATCATGATTCCTTCGGCCGACCGGATGAAGCGTTTTGCATTCTCATCCATTCTGAACACACGGATTTTGCCGTCTTTGCCACGGAAAGCCTTGAGGCCTTCGAATGATTCCTGGCCGTAGTGGAGGCAGGTGGCAGCTATATGGAGGGGGATATATTCATCTTCGCTCACTTCGATCGGTCCCCATTTACCGTCCTTGAATGTGCAGCGAACGTTGTAATCAGTCTTGATGTAGCCAAAGGGAAGAGAATCCCATTGAATTTCCGGTTGTTTCATAATATTGGAATTTATGGTTTGTTGTATATGTTTCTGTTAGTGATGATGTGGATTAAACCGCGACTTTGCAGGTAATGTTTCCTATTTTCACAAGATAAACTCCGTGGGCGGGGAGAGTGAGCTTATTGGTTCCTGCCGGGAGTGTCTCGCTGTTTACCAGACGTCCGAGAATTGTGAAAATCTTTATCTGAACGCTATGGTTGGAGGTCACAATTATGGTGGACGAAGCTGTCCTGATTTCAAATTCGGTTTCCTTCACCACAGTTTTTGCATCAGGACGTTCCGTTTTCAACTGCTCCCATCTGTTGGCATTTGCTTCGAAGGGAACAGCCGCGACCAGAGAGATCGTGAATATGGCTAAATATATTTTTATTCGTTTGAACATCCTGAATTCCGGTTTCTTTTGTAAAATTACAAAATATTGTTTTGATTACAAAAATTAGATATAAAAAAATGCCTGCGGTTTAAGCCGCAGGCATCGATATATTTAAAAGGGATATTATTTACCCTCTTTCTGCATCTGCTCTTTGAGAGCCTGAAGAGCACCGAGGTCACCAAGAGTGGTCTTCTCAATCTGAGGAGCTGCCACATTCTCGGCAGCGGGCTTGCTGCTCTTGCGTGAGCTGTTGGATTTCTCACGACGCTCAGCCTTGTTGGCATCTTCGGAGATGCGGCTGTGGCTTAGGATGATGCGCTTGTTGTCTTTGTTGAACTCGATCACCTTGAAGTTGAGCTTCTCGTCAAGCTTAGCCTGAGTGCCATCCTCTTTCACGAGATGCTTGGGAGTTGCGAAGCCCTCTACGCCGTAAGGCAAGGAGATAACGGCACCTTTGTCCATAACCTCAGTGATTGTGCCTTCGTGGATTGAACCAACAGTGTAGATAGTCTCGAATACATCCCAGGGATTCTCCTCAAGCTGCTTGTGGCCGAGGCTGAGACGACGGTTGTCCTTGTCGATTTCAAGCACCTGAACTTCGATGTCGTTGCCAACCTGAGTAAACTCAGAGGGGTGTTTGATTTTCTTTGTCCAAGAGAGGTCGGAGATGTGGATAAGACCGTCAACGCCTTCTTCGATTTCAACGAATACACCGAAGTTAGTGAAGTTACGCACTTTTGCAGTGTGGCGGCTGCCGATAGCATATTTAGTCTCGATATCCTCCCAGGGATCTTTCTTGAGCTGCTTGAGACCGAGGCTCATCTTGCGCTC
>CAMWUJ010000139.1 GCA_947177405.1 uncultured Porphyromonadaceae bacterium
TCTTAAGGAGAAAGACTTAAAAGAAGAAGGATGACCGGGAGGCCATCCTTCTTTCGTTTTTAACACTCACTTATAAGCCTTATTCAAAAAAATCTGTTGTGCCAAATAATTACCGGTTAATTTGGTTTCTATTTCACATAATAAGCAGGAAACCAACACCGGCTGATATGCTCCGCTTCAATAACACCGAGCATATTCAGCCGAGTCTGTTTATAACTGTCAGGATATTGACCAATTACAACATATACACCAAAGACATTGATATTTCCCTGTGTAAGCCTTTTCACAACACAACATTCCTTTGATCAATTATCAGAACTATCTAATATGGTGGGCAATTACGGTAGCAGTATCAAAAGCCTTGCGCCGGTCATCGGCAAAGTGTTCGTCGCGCCATTCCCGTTTGTCTTCCTCCCGGAACATCTGCACGTCGTAGTCATCGTAGTTATTGAACTGATAAGTGTTATATGCCACAACGCGACTGACAGGATGCTTGAACACAAGACTTATCTCTGCCTCAAGGTCATCCCAGTGATGGGGATAATGGAACTTTTCAGCCAGCTCCGGTGTACAGTTACATGAGTAAATCATAGTCACCGGTACTGGCTTGGGAGCAAGCGATTCATGGTTCATGTGATACGTGTTTTTACTGAACATCGCACGCTCCAGGAAACTGTGAAGCATTCCGTTTATGTTTCCGAAATATGTCGGTGATGCTATCGCGATAGCGTCTGCATCATATACTTCGGCGACAAGGTCGTGAATGTCATCCTTGATGGGGCAAGTACCGTAAAACGGGCCGTTTTTGCGCTTGCATGAAAAGCAACTGCGACATCCGGTATATTTCAGGGTGTATAAGTCAACTCGCTCTACTTCAACATCGGGATAAACCGATTTATAGCCCTCTATCCAACTGTCAAGCATCTTGGCACTATTGCCGTTTTTACGGGGACTTGCATTTATTGCAATGATTTTCATGACTTACTTATTTGTATGATTCTGTATAGATGGAGACCACATTCTCCGGAGTAAGGTCTATGCGATCGAACGTGAACAGCATACCCATGACTTCTTTCGCATTTTTGGCAAACGTTGCGAACTCATCGGGTGTGATGCCATAATCCGACATTTTCAGATCCGCCACACCGCAGGCTTTCTGCAAGTCAACCAACGCGTCGATGAACTCCTCCGGACGGTCAGCAAGCGGACGTCCCATCAATCGCGCCATGTCAATGAATCGGTCATCACAAGCGTGATTTTTAATGAAGTGACTGAAATAAGCTTTGCTTATCATGATGAGACCTGCGCCATGAGGCAGTGAGGGATGATAGCTTCCCGTGCTCTCATGTCGCTGTCAAGGTTAGCACCTTTGGAAATGTAACATTCCACGCTATGGAACAGAGCATCGAAACCCTGATAAGCGGTGAATTTAGCCGGAACCGACAACATGAGTTCAGGGTCAACGATTGAGATTATATGGAATAGCCGTTAGCGCGAGTTGACTTACCGTTTGAAATCACGATAAGGGCTTTCTTGCCGGGAAGATTCTGTTTGCTCAGATTATTGAGCTGTCCGGCTCCGAAGAGCACTTTGGTGGGGAGGTACTGTTCGTAGGTGAGATCTGTCTGTGTCATAATTTATCTGTGTTTACTAATTATCATTGTTTTAATAGATTACCAACCGGCGAGAGGTATACGTTTTGTAGGAGGTGGGAAAGTCGCATCCAATGCACGAAGATCTTCTACATCAAGGATAATGTCAAGAGCCTTGAAATTGTCGATCACATGAGCTGATGACGAGGCTTTCGGAATAGCCATTACACCTTCGAGCCTGATAGTCCAAGCCAATGCAATCTGGGCCGGAGTGGCATCATGTTTTTCTGCAATCTTCAAAAGGACAGGATTTCTAAGCAGCCTGCCTTCCGCAATGGGTGAATAGGCGATAACGGGCATTTGATAGCTTTGTGACCAAGGTATGAGATCGAACTCCACACCGCGATCTCCAAGATTATACAGCACTTGGTTTGCCTCGCAAGCGGCTCCGCCGGGCATCGCCACGATTTTTTCCATATCAGGGACATCGATATTGCTTACACCCCAGCGGAGAATTTTGCCGTCACGTTGCAGACGGGTCATTGCCTCTATCGTATCCTCAAAGGGATGTGAACCTTTCCAGTGAAGCAGATAGAGGTCAAGCCTATCGGTTCGGAGTTTTCGCAGACTGTTTTCGCAAGCACGGATGGTGCCCTCAACACTTGCATTCTCCGGAAGCACCTTGCTTACAAGAAATACCTTGTTGCGGATACTTTCTATGGCCTTACCCACAAAATCTTCGTTTGCATACATTTCCGCAGTGTCGATCATTGTCATTCCGAGGTCAATGCCAGTGAGCAGTGCCTCGGTCTCCTGCCTGCGTTTGAGAGGATCCCGACCCATGTTCCATGTCCCCTGGCCAAGGGAGCAAAGTTCGGTACCGTCTGAAAATTTTATTCTTTTCATATCTGATTTCTATTTCGTTTGCAATATTAACAATCTCAGCCGACATATTGTGATACCTTTGTTACACATAAGATTACCCCGATTACGGAATCTTAAATTCAGACAATCAAGGCACTACCTAAATTACTTTTACAATTACCCAAATTACCGAAGTGACGTGTCTATCTTTACTGTCTCACAGAAATTTGTTATTTTTGCATAGTAACTAAATATCAAAATATGGAAGTCTTCGAAGCAGATACGAAAGTTTGCCTGTCCCCTAACTACTTCGGTGATCTTGTAAAAGCTGAGACAGGCAAGACAGCGCAGGAATATATTCAACTGAAAATGACATCAAAAGCAAAGCAATTGCTGTTATCACCTGAGCTTACGACAAAAAGCATCTCCGCGCAACTCGGATTTCAACATCCTCAGCATTTCCTACGGTTCTTTAAGAAGCAGGTTGGTATTACACCCCGCGAATTTCGCCTACGGGCAAATTAGACTCCATCCATTGTTCCCCCATCACTTATGGAGAGCGGAGATTAACTCCCTTAGAAGTATTTGTTTATCTGTAATATCATAGGGATAGAGAGTTGCGTGTCTTGGAAACTCTCTTTTTAGCAGTTAATAGATTAGTATATTCAGACGTTCTTCTCTATTCATAGATCATAATGCTCAAGCAACGGCGGACGTGGTGTTAGATCGTAATAATCTATTTCCTTTACATCAAGGCTGCAATATACCATTGCGTCATAACTCGGATAGAGGTCTGACAGAATAGTATTCGTATCGTAAATCTCTTTCTGAATATC
>CAMWUJ010000140.1 GCA_947177405.1 uncultured Porphyromonadaceae bacterium
TCAGCTCCAAAATATCTCGCAATTGTTAATAAAAAATAAGTTTAAACAACTTCATCAGTTATTCTATTTACTATGGTCTTCATTAAATTTTTCCAGATACTTTTCAAGCTTCTCGAAATCCTCCTCATTTCTTAACATGGACACACAGATCCTGACACCAGCCTGCTCGCTACCGGTGGAAGTCAGGGATATGGAGGCAACACCATAACGGAGAAGTTCCAGTTGAAGCTCTTCTGCACTCATGCCATCATAACCAATAGTGAAGAAGAATCCGTCGGATATCGGCTGCTGACCATCATATTCATACACAATATGAAAACCATTGTCGAGAAAACTCTTTTTCGCGCGATTAGCCTTCCGGGCATATTCTTTACAATGATCAATAAATGGAAGCTCTCCCTTGACAGCCTTTTCAAGCATAGCAGCCATTGCATATTGAGCCGAATGGGCTGTTCCCGAAGAAGAACAATAAAGAACACCAAAAACATAAGCATCCCCGAAAGATGGCATCTCATAGAATTTTTCAAGATAGTCGTAACGACGATCGAAAACCTTCTCTCCCATGCATACAAGAGCGATACGCTGACCGGCATAGCTAAAAATCTTGGAACCCGAAAGCAGTAAAATATAATTATCGGTATATCTTGCCACTGTAGCACCAAAAGGAGCCTCTCCCGGATGACTCACATCATTTCGGAAGTCCATTCCGAAATATGCAAGATCCTCAAGAACAATTACATCATATTTTGTGGCTAAACTTCCAATAATCTCAAGTTCCTCTTCGGTAAGATTTGTCCATGCCGGATTATTCGGATTGCTATAAATCATTCCGGTAATGTTACCTTTGGAAAGAATTGACTCCAACTTCTCTTCAAGCTTCTTGCCTCGATAATCATATATATCGAAAGCCTCCTCTTTCAGTCCAAGAAGTTTAGCCTGATTTCTTTGTGCAGGGAATCCGGGATTCAAGAATAACATTGTATCCTTTCCCGGAATACGTTGTCCGAGAAGAAGCATCAATGTAAAGCTTCCCTGCATCGATCCGACGGTAGGAATTATCCCCTTTGGAGGCACATTCACATCAAGAAATGATTTGACAAATTCCGATCCCCATTTCTTCAATGCAGGAATGCCCGCAATGTTAGGATATGTATTGGCGACTCCGGATTTCAAGGCCTCTATCTCAGCCTCGATACCTACACTTTCCGCAGGCAAGCCCGGATTCCCCATTTCAAGATGAACCATTTTCTCTTCCGCCTCCCCTTCGAGTTCAGCAGCTAAAGCACATATCTGTCGGATAGTGGCTGAAGAGATGTCGATGATATTAAGCCGAGTAATGGCGTCTGACAATATATCGGTATTCAAAGGAAACATAACTTCTCATTTTATTTTATACTACCGGCATATTCTCTTCCCGCACGGAAAGCCTTTATGTTTGACTCGACAATCTTCTCTCCCTTACGTTGGAAAACCTTTCGGATAGCATCCTCTATTTTTTCAGGAAGTATATCGATAAATGGAGAGGCAGCTCCAAGAAGAATCATATTTGAGCTTCTCGGAGAAAGAAGCTCTTTTGCCTTCTCATCCATATTGAATGCCACGACATGAGGTAATTCGGAAAGTTCTTTCTTTATCTCCTCCATATCGGGATAGTTTTCTATATTGACAAATGGATTGGTATTTGTTACCAACCATCCTTCAGAAGAGAGGTATTCCACATATCTCAATGCCTCCATCGGTTCGAGTGAGACAATAAGGTCGGCTCCGCCCTTAGGAATAAGATCAGAATGAATAGGATTTGAACTTATTCTCAGATTCGACTGAACATCTCCTCCACGCTGACTCATTCCGTGAACTTCAGCCTGTTTCAGGTATAAGTTTTCCTCAAGAGCGGCAGCCCCGAGTATAGTGGCGATTGAAAGGATACCCTGGCCTCCAACTCCGGCCAATATTATATCTGTCTTCATATAATTTTTAGATTTTAAGGCTTTAGCTTTTTTTTCTTCTTGCTGTCTGGATACACTCTCTTCTGGATATTATGACTGATAATCCCGGATAATCAATTTCCTCTTTAAAAAGTTTCACCATCTCGTCATGATTCTTAGGCAACGAATCTATAGTACGCACATGAGCTGGGTCGGCACCAAGACCAAGACATATCTCCTCAAGTTTGCCTGTGCCTTGAGAATCCTGACCTCCGGTCATACCGGTAGTGAGGTTATCGGAAATTATCACAGTAACAGGAGTATTTTCATTGATAGCATCCAAAAGACCTGTCATACCGCTATGGGTAAAAGTGGAATCTCCTATTATGGCAACAGCGGGATGCTGACCGGCATCTGCTGCTCCCTTGGCCATTGTGATGCTGGCACCCATATCCACACAAGTGTCTATGGCATTGAAAGGACTCAAGAAACCAAGCGTATAGCAACCTATATCTCCGAATACTTTCGCATCCTTATAAGAGGAAAGAGCTTCGTTAAGCGCTCCATACACATCACGGTGTCCGCAACCCTGACATAATGCTGGAGGTCGGGAAACCACATTCTTGGCCGGTATATTGCGGTTCAAGGATTCAAGCTGCATGTGAGACGGAGCAATCGACATTAACAGATTTCTCACGATATCCGGATTGAGCTCTCCATCACGAACCACTTCTCCGGATAATTTGCCCATCACCGGCTTTCCTGCGTCAAGAAGTCCTCGAATCTGCTTCTCTATGAAAGGTTGACCTTCCTCAAGCACAAGAATTGCATCACATTCATTATAAAGCTTGGATATCAACTTTTTTGGAAGGGGATATTGACTCACTTTTACTACGGGGAAAGGCACTCCCTTCGGAAATACTTCCTGAAGATAATTATAAGCTATGCCGCTTACCAAAATACCGAGACTATGGTCATCACCCTCTTCAAATCGATTGAACGGTGACTTGTCCGAAACATATTGCAGGTCTTCATAATCTGCAATCAATTGTTTATTCCGGATTTTAGACATCGCCGGCATTAGTACCCATTGTTTGGGACGTTCCGGATAATGCAGGGGATTCTCATCCCGTACCTCATTTTCTGCCTCTACCACAGCCCTGCTATGACTAAGACGAGTAACAAGACGTACCATAACAGGAATCTGGAATTGTTCCGAAAGATTGAAGCCATAGGCAGCCATATCGTATGCCTC
>CAMWUJ010000141.1 GCA_947177405.1 uncultured Porphyromonadaceae bacterium
AGAACGGGAGGACCTGTTTTTCTGACGAGAGAACTTAAATTTTAGACAGTAGAACGGGAGGACAGGAGAGGCATCATCTTCCTCGACTGATCCCATGAGCTGTGAAAGGGGCGGGAGCTTCCAAGCTTCCGCAATAAAGAGAGGGGGCCTCGATGCCTCCTCTTTTTATATCCTCCCCGTTACCACGGATTGGGCCCCTCTTTTTATATCCGACCCGGTTACCACGGAGTGGTTATATATTGGTTAACCGGAAGTTGGCGAGGTACGAGCCTACCTCAGGTCCCCCTCATCCAATATCCTCTACCCACGGAGTGGGTTGTACTTACCCTTCTGTCAAAAATTCCCCGTCAATTCCTGACATTTCTGCGTAGCCCTTAAGGGCAAAAAGATTCCAGCGTACGGATCCATCTTTTCCCCATTATTGGAATCTAATGAATCCGCACGCAGAAGTTATCGGGCTTCGCCCACGGAGATCGAGCGGGAACCGGCGCAGAAGAATAAGAAGCCATTCCTGTCCCCCCGTCCCCCTTGTCAAAAAATGAATCCTCCTGTTTCCCTGTTCCCCTGTTCCCCTGTCAAAAAATTAAATCCTCCTGTCCTCCCGCATTATAAAATTATCATTTCCGATCCTTCTGTGAGATTTTGATGTTTCTGTGAGCGAGTGAAAGCGCGAATAGGAGAAGCTGAGTGATTTGGACAATTTGGATGACCGGTAATTGGGAAAATGATATTATATTTGCGGCAGAAAGAAAGGATTGTAAAATTGAAATCAAGAAAAATAAGAGGAAAATGAGCGTATTCCGAAAAAAATGCTTAACTTTGCGATGTTGAGGGGTGTAATATAGTTTGATAAGCAAGCTTTACCCTTCAACCGACATATTGAAAAAGCGTTTTTAGCAGTCACCTCCTGAAAACTGGACACTTTCACCAAGATGACGCACGGAAACGCTCTTTCTCGGTCTATAGTTATTAAGACAACGAGTGATCTGTTTTATAAAACGGAGCAGAGAAATGTCAAAATATAATGGACTGGGAGTGAGCATCATTTTGTGCAATTTTCTTGGTTCGGTAGTCCAGAAATCCGCAGGAGGGAGTTGTTTGAAAGATGGCTCACTCTTTTTTAATAATTAAAACTCGATAACAATGAAACTATTTATTTCCTCTTGTGCCCTTGTTGTTCTCTTAGGGCTATCGTTAACGGGATGTGGCCCTACAAAAACAGAGCGTGAAGTGAATGCAAAGATGGATTCAATAGCGCAGGCTGATTCTATTGCCAAGGCGGAAGAAGCCAGAATAGAGAAAGAGAGACAGGATTCGATAGCAAAAGCCGAAGAGGAAGCACGCGCTAAAAAAGAGGCGAGAAGAAAAGCAGGGATTATGATGTCTTTCACTATCCCCGGAAAAAACACCTGTACCTTATATGCAAATGGGTCCATTAAAGCCGGGAAAAGGAAGGTAGGCAGCTGGCATAAAGCTTACGGTGTGATTCAGGTCGAGATGGATTTTGGAAAATATGATAGTGAGATATTTGAGGGATTCATTATTGGTGATCGTCTATATTACGATTTCTTTGGATCAGAAGGTGCATGCGAACTAAGCTACAATGCTGCCGGAAAAACCATAACAATGGGATGTGATTACATTACAAAGTCACTATCACAATGCAAGAGTGTAAAAGTGACAAAAGAGGAGTAAAGCATAATTTATGAACTCAAGCAACAGCATAAAATAATTATTAAACATGAGAAAAGGAAAACCTACACTTATCTCTGTGAGTTTGTTATGTGCAGTGGGTCTTTGGTCAATAGGATGTGGCTCGACAAAAACTGAGCGCGAAGTGAATGACAAGATGGATTCAATAGCGCAGGCTGATTCAATAGCTAAGGTGGAAGCGGAGGCTGCGGCTGCAAAAGCGGAACAGGCACGCTTGGATTCTATAAGAGAGGATTCGATCGTTAAGGCTAATACTCCGAAGATGAACGACTTTATTACATTCAATAAAGAAGGGGCCGGTATCCTTTTCCGGGATGGTAGCAAAATCAACTCCACTCTTAAGGGGAAAGGTTTCTCTTCAACTTCCAAGAAAGTTCAGAAAGGTAATGATGAGGAAGGATATTGGACCAGCACGAGCTACAAATGGAGTAAGGAGGATAATCCCAAGATAGAGATAAGGCTGGATGATGATAAAAATCTCATTACAATTAATTTCCCCGATGATAAGACAAAAGATTATTTCATTGAAAGTGTAAAATCTTTAGGTTATAGAAAAGGGAAAAGTAAGAACGACTTCGGTACAAGCCTGAGATATAATACTAATTATTATAATCCCAAAGGTGACTATCCGATGGATGTATATGTCAGGGATAACGATCAGACAGTATATCTCGAATACCAGTGTGGAGGGTAATTATACCTGCGGAACTCAGGCTCATACCCCCTATATCCCGGAGGGATTATACCATTGTTAACCGGGGGTTGGCGAGGTACGAGCCTACCCTCGGTTCCCCCGACTTACACCCCTCTACCCCGGGACGGGGTTGAACTTACCGTATCAGATTCCTCCCCCCATCTATCCCTTATTTGCTTCTCAACGAAAATCGAACGTAGATCGACCGGTTTTATCTACATAGCCCAATTTCCATCCAAGCTTAACCATTGCAAGGCCCTCCGAGAAATGCGTTGCATCATCATATTCAGCAGGGATTACGAGCTTTCCGCTCTTGTCTATGAAGCCGTAGTTTTCTCCAATCTTTACAATTGCCAACCCATCCGAGAAGAGGTCGCAGTAATCATACTCAGCAGGGATTAC
>CAMWUJ010000142.1 GCA_947177405.1 uncultured Porphyromonadaceae bacterium
AATTTGAAGATCAATATATTTAAAATTTTTTAATCGTGCAAATGTACGACTTCTATATATTAAACGTCTATGGTTATGAAAAAATTTGTTACTTTAATGATAATGGTTCTGAGTTTTATCGGAGTTAATGCTCAGGAACTTGCCACTATTCCCTCCTATCCCGGAGGATCGGATGCGATGAAGAGCTATATCAAGGAGAATATGCGCTATCCGGAATTGGCCAAGGAGAATGGCATAGAGGGGACCGTAGTGGTGGAATTTACAGTAAAAGCTGACGGATCGATAGGGAATATCAAGATAGTAAGGATGGTTGACCCTGATCTGGAGGCTGAGGCAATACGTCTGGTGAAAGGTATGCCGAAATGGACTCCTTCCAAACAAAATGGAAAAGCCATTGATGCTGAGGTCGGAGTCCCCATTGAATTCACACTGGAATAAGAATTTATTCACTGAAATTCCTTAGAGCGCGCTCTAAACTTCAATGCAATAAAATAATATAGACTGTCCGATTCTGTTATCCTTTTAAGGCACCTTTTTTTGAGACGGGGCTTACGGAAGACGGCGGCATATCGCGAACGCGGCCGGTCATCTCGACCAGCCGCGTTCTCGTGTTTTCCATAATACTTTTAAACTAACCTAACATCATGAAACGATTTACTTTTCATCTATTAAAACACAGGAAACAGAAAAAAGTTCTGATTGCATCTACAAAATGCTAATGATGGTATGGATCTCATTCAACAAAATGAAGTTGTTTAAACTTATTTTTTATTAGAGCGCGCTCTTAACAATTGCGAGATACTTAGAGCGCACTCTTAGCTCGTCATATTCTATATTTGGAAACTCACCGAGTTTCCATAAAATGAAAGCACTACAATCGTTTCTGTTTTTTCTTTCAGTTTTCTTGATAATTGGATAAATTTCCACTATATTTGTATTGTCAATCAGTGTGACAAGGTACAATAATTGACAACAGACGTTATGATAATACAAAGACCTCTATACCTGCAGAAACTTATCTCTCGCAGACACAACGGAATGATAAAGATTGTCACAGGCGTAAGACGCTGTGGCAAATCGTTCCTTTTATCAACCATTTATGCAGGATGGCTCAGAGAACAAGGAATTGAAAACGACCATATCATCACGATAAATCTTGAAGACCGACGAAACAAGAAATTACGCGATCCGGATGCGCTGCTCAATTACATCGATTCAAAACTGACTGACGATGTCGTCCATTACATAATGATTGATGAGATACAGCATGTCAGCGAGTTCGAGGACGTGCTCAATAGTTATCTCAATATGCAAAATGCTGATGTGTATGTAACCGGCAGTAACGCACGGTTCCTCTCTAAAGATGTGATTACCACATTCAGAGGACGAGGCGACGAGATAAAGCTTTATCCTCTCAGCTTCGGTGAAGTCTTCCCTTATATGAATTTGCAGAAAGACCGTGCGTTAACCACTTATATGCTTTTTGGTGGTTTGCCACAGGTTGTTCAGAAATCATCAGAGGAAGATAAGAACGAGTATCTTAAAGGGCTTTTTACCTCCACCTATATCAAGGATATAAAGGAGCGTTACGGAATAAAGAACACGGAGATGCTTGATGAACTTCTCAACATCCTGGCATCAGATATCGGTGCTTTGACGAATCCCACCAAACTGACCAACACATTCGAGAGTGTAAAGCATGCGAAAGTAAACCGAATGACGCTAACATCCTATCTGGAATATATCTGTGATTCATTCCTTGTTGAGAAAGCAAGTCGGTTTGATATTAAAGGGAAAAGGTATATTGACAGCCCGTATAAGTATTACTTCACTGACTGCGGTCTGCGCAACGCCCTGCTTAATTTCAGGCAGACAGAGCCTTCACATCTGATGGAAAATGTGATATATAACGAATTGCGTGTACGTGGCTTTAATGTTGATGTTGGTGTCGTGCCTGTACATCTTAGAAAGGAGGATGGCAGCCGGCAAAGAAAACAGCTTGAAGTGGATTTTGTCTGCAACATGGGTAGCCGTCGCTACTATATCCAATCCGCTTACCGAATGCCGGATGAAGAAAAGATGAAACAAGAAGAAGCTTCTCTGCGCAATATTGACGATTCCTTCAGGAAAATCATTATCGTCGGTGAGGACACTCCCGTTTTGAGAAACGATGCAGGGATCACCATCATCGGTATCTATGATTTCCTGTTAAACGAAAATTCGTTGGATCTATAGGAAACACCTTTGATATAGATTATTGCTCGATTATAACTAAGATCCTTAGAGCGCGTTCCTTAAAATTTCGGAGTCGCAGACTCTATCCACTAAAAAGTGAGGTGTGCAACTGATTTTATTATAATCCAAGCATGATTTATAATATTGCATAGAAGGAAGGTTTTGGCATATATTTTACAGAGGCGTGGCATTTAGATATTTCATCTTCACTATATTATGAATGAAGGATGGCCTCCCGGTCATCCTTCTTCTTTTAAGTCTTTCTCCTTAAGACTTT